>JBCBME010000163.1:0-5999 GCA_039822945.1 Pseudomonadota bacterium | reverse complement strand
CCATCGCCACTACGACCGCCCCCTGCCCCGGCGGCGGCCCGTGCTTGCGCGCAAACTCGGCCACGACGACGGGCCAGAGCGCACGGAGCACGGCCTCAGCAAGCTCGGCACATTGCTGACCCGCCGCCTCGGCGTCGATCAGCCCGCGCAGGTGGTGAACACCGACGCGGAAGTGCCATTCCCGCGCCCAGCCTCGAGCGGCATCGAGCGCGGCCTCGTAATCGCTTTGCGCATTGAGCCGCGCGCTCAGCGTGTCCGTGAGCGCCTCAGAACCCGGCCAGGGGGCAAAGAACGCCCCGCCGATCACGGCGTCGAGCACGGCTGCGTTGCGCCCGAGATACTCGGCCAAGGGCGGTGCGACGGCGGCGATCTCTGTCAGGAGGTCAATGAGCTGCGGGTTGGCCTCAAAGAGCGAAAAGACCTGCACGCCCGCGGGCAGCCCTGCAAGGAACCCGTCGAAATGGGCGAGCGCGCGCTCGGGCTCGGCCCCGGCGGCGAGGCGCTCTAGGATCAGGGGGCGGAGCCGCTCAAAGACGCGCACCGCACGGGGAGAGCGCAGCGCGGGATAGGTGAGCCAGCGCGCGGTGGTTTCCGCCCCGAAATCGGGCGCTTCCTCGTCAGGCGCGGCTCTGGCCGGTGTGGGGGCAAAGAAGGGCTCGGTGAGGGCGTGCACGGCCTCGAGATCGGCCTCGAGCTGCGCCTCGAGCGCGTGCGTCTCCATCCCCATGAGGGCGGCGAGCCGCTCCATCCCCTCGGCGCTGTAGGGCAGATCGTGGGTCTGGGCGTCGCGCATCATCTGGAGGCGGTGCTCCACCTCGCGGTGGCGCGCATAGGCGGCGCTGAGAAGCTCTGCTGTCTCGGGCGGCACCCAGCCCGCGCCCGCCAGCGCGGTGAGCGCGTCCTGCGTGCTACGGGGCCTCAGCGACGGATCGCGCCCGCCGGAGATGAGCTGGCGCGTCTGGGCGAAGAATTCGATCTCGCGGATGCCGCCGCGCCCGAGCTTCATGTCGTGACCCGGCAGCGTGATGGGCCCGGCGAGCCCGTGATGGGCACGGATCTTGAGGAGGATATCGTGGGCATCCTCGATGGCCGCGTAATCGAGGTGGCGGCGCCAGATGAAGGGGGTGAGCGCGGCAAGGAAGGCCTCCCCCGCCGCGATGTCGCCCGCCGCGGCCCGAGCCTTGATGAAAGCAGCACGCTCCCACGTGCGCCCCATGCTCTCATAGTAATGCTCGGCAAAGCGGGTGGTGATCACGATGGGCGTAACGGCGGCGTCTGGCCGGAGCCTGAGATCAGTGCGAAAGACGTAGCCGCCGCGCACCTCCGAAAGCTCACGCATGGCCGCGCGGGCCGCCTTGATGAGGAGCCTGCGCTGCTCGCCCGCCTCCGCGCTTGTGAGCGCGCGGTCATCCATCAGCAGGATGAGATCGATGTCGGAGGAGTAGTTGAGCTCGCCTGCGCCGAGTTTTCCCATGGCGAGCGCGATAAGGCCGGGATCATCGGGCAGCTGCCCCCGCGCCTGCATGGGGGCCAGATGGGCCCGGAGCGCGGTCTCAGTAGCGCGGTCGGCCGCATCAGAGAGGGCCTGGGTGACGGTGGAGAGCCCCCAGACACCCCCGAGATCGAGGAGCGCTACGAGACCCGCGAGGCGCAGTTTGTCCTGCCGGAGCGTCTCCACATCGCCCATGAGCGCGGCGAGGGCGGCCTCGGGGGCCTCGAACGCCGCGCTGAGCCAGGCATGCTCACTGGAAAGGATCCCGTGGAGGTACGGGCTCGTCCCCGCCGTCCCGGCGATGAGATCCCTGAGCGGGCCAGAGGCGCCGTAGAGCGCGGCCACGTCTTGCCCGCGCGCGGGGTCGATGGGCCGGGGCCAGCGGGTGATGCCATCAGCAAGCGCCATGGCCGCATCTGTTGCCCTTGCGCGCACCGGGGTCAATGAGAGAGGGTCGCGCGGAGATGAGGAGTGGCCCATGTCAAAGAGCTTGAAACGTGTGGCGCGCGCCCTCGAGGAGATCGGCCTTAAGACCGAGATCGTGGAGGTGGGACAGGCACGCACCGCTGCAGAGGCCGCAGAAAGCCTCGGCTGCCATGTGGGTCAGATCGCCAACTCCATCATCCTCCTCGGTGAGACCAGCGGCCAGGTGAAACTCTTCCTGACATCGGGCGCGCAGCGGGTGGATGTGGCGCGCGCAGCCACGCTCGCGGGCGAGCCATTGGGCAAGGCGGACGCAGCCGTAATCCGCGCGCAGACGGGCTTTGCCATTGGGGGTGTGGCGCCGGTGGGGCACCTCTCCCCCCTGCCCGCATGGATTGACCGGCACCTCATGGAATGCGACCAAATCTACGCCGCAGCGGGCACGCCGCGGCACCTTTTTGGCCTCACCCCGGCGGATCTGGAGCGGATCACGGGCGGCCAAGTCTCTGACTTCACTCAGTAAAAACCCAAGATGTAAAATCTTTTTACATTTTCCCTTGCATGCGGCTCTCGGCGCTCTCATATCTGGGATGTGAAAAGCATTCACATTAACGCAACCCGAGACCACGGAGAGACCCATGACAACCCTTGCCCCCACCCATTCCGAGCCGCGCGCCCCGCGTATGAGCTGGTTTTCCCGCGCGGAAGCCTGGCTTGATGCCCGCGGCACGGGCGCGTGGATCGCTGCCATGGTGCTCGGTTTCATCTTCTTCTGGCCGATTGGCCTGGCACTGGTGATCTACATGACAGCAACAAACAAATGGTCCTGCTGGGGCCGCTCCTCCCGCAAACCGATGATGGCCACGGCCGCACGGGCGATGAAGACCTCCGGCAACTCGGCGTTTGACGCCTACAAGGCCGAAACGCTGCGCCGCCTCGAAGACGAGCAGGAGAGCTTTGAAGCCTTTCTCGAGCGGCTCCGCGCCGCCAAGGACAAGGCCGAGTTCGACGAGTTCATGGACGAGCGCGCCAAAGCCGCCAAGAGCGACGAAGAGGGTGACGCCGACAAAGGCGACGACACCAAGCACTAAAGACATCGGGGCCGCCACGCGCGGCCCCAATGCTGCCTGACCCTTCCATCTCACGCATTGATCCGAGACCCGCCATGGCCGACACTTCTTTCCAGCCCCGCATGACCCAATCCCGCATAACTCAACCCCGCATGACAGAGACCGCCCCCATGCCCCATACGCCCCCCCGCGCGCATATCGCCTCCATCGTCTTGTTTGGTATCTTCGCCCTGCCCGTCTCGATCGTGGCGATCACGGCCTCGACCTTTCTGGGGATCGTGCTGACGGCGTTTCTCGGCGTGATCTGGCTCAGGCTTTCGGGCGTGCAGACCGGCACGCCGATGGATGACGCGGTGGATGTGTTGAGCCCGAGCGCGGATACGCAAAAACCCCACGCGCCGAGCGGCAACGCAGCCTTTGACGCCTACCGCGCGGAGCTTCTTGACCGGCTCGAGCAGGAGCAGGTGGCCTTTGACGGCTTTCTCGAGCGGCTGCGGACGGCCAAGGACAAGTCCGAGTTCGATGATTTCATGGAAGCCCGCGCGCTGGCGGCCCGCAAGGTCAACGACTGAGCCACGCGCCCTGCCCCGTCTGCGCGCCGCCCTGTGACGGCGCGCCGGGGCCCCTGCCGAGGAGAGATCCGATGATGTCCGAACCCTTTGCCAACCTCCCCGATCCCCAGCGTCAGGCCGGCTTTTACGCCGAGGTGCCGCTCAAGCGCCTGCTGGCGTTCTTTATTGATGCGGCCATCGTTGTGGTGCTGGCGATCCTTGCGGGGCTTTTGAGCTTTGGCCTCTTTTTCTTCGTCTTCGTGCTGATGGTGACGGTGGTGGGCTTTGTCTACCGGGTCGCCACGCTTTCGGGCGGGTCGGCCACGTGGGGGATGCGCCTCGTGGGGATCGAGCTGCGCCGCCATGACGGGGAGGCCTTTTCGCTCGGCGATGCGATCCTGCATACGGGCGCGTTCTACCTCTCCTTCGGGATCGTACCGCTTCAGATCATCTCCGCCATCCTGATGCTCACGACGGCGCGGGGTCAGGGCCTCACGGACATGCTTTTGGGGACGGTCGCGCTCAACCGGCGGGCGCGCGCCTGACTCGTGGCGCCCATTAGGCCCTAAACCACCGTGCAGGTCGGTTAACCTCCCGTTTCCTATTTGATCTTTATTCTTGCTAAGCCGGTCGGCCTTGCTAGGCTTTGGGCCAGCACAGGCTTGGATTTGAATGCGCCACTCCGTTCCCATAGCGCCCCAGTTTTACGTGACGGCTCCGCAGCCATGCCCGTATCTTGACGGCCGCATGGAACGGAAGCTCTTCACGGCGCTTCAGGGCGATACGGCAGAGATGCTCAATGACAGCCTCTCAAAGCAAGGCTTTCGCCGCTCCCAGAACGTGCTTTACCGCCCCTCTTGCGCGGATTGCTCCGCCTGCCTTTCGGCGCGCATCAACGTGGCCGCATTCACCGCCTCGCGCAGCCAGAAGCGGGTACGCAAGAAAAACGCGAACCTCACGCGCCGCGCCACGGCGCCCTGGGCCACCGAGGAGCAGTTTGACCTCTTCCGCCGCTACCTCGACACGCGCCACGCCGATGGCGGGATGGCCGACATGGACATCTTTGAGTTCGCGGCGATGATCGAGGAGACACCGATCCGCTCCCGCCTTGTGGAATATACCCGCAAGACCGAGACGGGCTCGGAGGAGCTGACGGCTGTCTGCCTGACTGACGTCCTCGATGACGGGGTCTCCATGGTCTATTCCTTCTACGAGCCTGCGCTCGAGAAGCAGTCGATGGGGACCTACATCATCCTCGACCATATCGAGATCGCGCGGGAGGCGGGCCTCCCGTACGTCTATCTCGGCTACTGGGTGCCCGGCTCGGAGAAGATGGGCTACAAGGCGCGCTTCTCAGGCGTGGAGATCTACCGTCAAGGAGAGTGGCAGACGCTCACGCATCCCGACGACTACGCCACGGACGTCGATCCGCTGGCCGTGGAGCCCATTGCCGAGCAGGTGGCGCAGATCCATCTCCCAGATATGCGCCCCGGACGCGGGATGAAGTAGCCGCCTTACGGGCGGGTTCTGTCAGCTGCCTGGGGTCAGAGTCTCGTTCACAGTCAAACGCGTTTGCGCCGACGCCGGTGATGGCCTCAGTCTGGCGCGCCACTTGCGGCGATGAGGGTCTCGAGCGGCTGCCAGCGTGACCTCGGTGCGCTCAGGTCGGCTGTAAATTCGAAATAGCATCCCCCGCCGCCCGGGCCCTGATCATACGCTCGGCTGATTGCGACCTGTGACAGCGCGCAGAAGAGGAGCGTTCCGACGCCGCCATGGCCCACAAAGAGGATGTCGCCCTCCGGGCATTGGGCGAGGCTGGCGCGCACCTCCCCCACGATCCGCTCTTGCGCGCTTTTTGCGGTTTCCCAGCCACGGACGCTCTCTTCCGGGTGCGCGAAGAACTGATCCGCGATGGCTTCAAACTCGTCGGGCGGCAAAAACCCCGTCGCGCTGCGATCATTTTCGTGCATCGCCTCCCGCACCGCGAGGGGGCAGCCCAGGGCCTTGGCGAGGGGTGTGGCGGTCTCGAGCGCCTTCGTCTCCGCGCTGCTGATGACATGCTCCGTGCCCGAGAGCGCGCCTGAGGCTGCAAGCTTTGTGACCCGCGCGAGCCCGATCGGGCTGAGCGACCAGTGCGGCACGGGTTTCTCGGGGTCCACGAGCACCTGCGGGTGCGAGAGGTATCTCACGGTCTGTTCCATGGGCGCACTCTGCCAAGGACGCGCGCCGCTGGAAAGCCCGCGCCCGGGAGAGACCCAGGCGCAGATGCTCGTTTAGCGCCCGATCAGGTCAGGCACGAAGGTGACGATACCGGGCACCGCCGCCAGAAGCGCAAGCCCCGCCACCTGGATAAAGACGAAGGGGATGATCCCGCGATAGATGTGGCCCGTCGTGACTTCCTTCGGCGCCACGCCGCGCAGGTAGAAGAGCGCGAAGCCGAAGGGCGGCGTCAGGAACGAGGTC
>JBCBME010000162.1:0-6017 GCA_039822945.1 Pseudomonadota bacterium | reverse complement strand
CCGTGATGGGCTCGCGCGCCTCGCCGTTCACCATGAAAAAGACGGCAAAGATGATCGCTGAGAGGATGAAATTGAAGATCGGGCCAGCGGCCACGGTGAGCGACCGCGCCCACAGAGGGGCGCCGTGCATCGTGGCGCGCCGCTCTTCGGGGCTGAGCGTGGAGGCGGCGTCGCCCTCGGGCCCGATGCTCGCAGCATTGGCATCGCCGCGAAACTTCACATAGCCGCCAAAGGGCAAGAGCGCGATCTGCCAGACCGTGCCGTGCCGGTCGGTGCGCTGCACAAGCGGTTTGCCAAAGCCCACGGAGAAGACATCCGCCTTGATCCCGCACCAGCGGCCCACGATGTAGTGGCCGTATTCGTGGACAGCGACGATCACGCTCAGCGCCACGATGAACGTGACAATCACCCAACTCAGCCCGCCAAAGGCCGCGATCAACCCGCTTAAATCCATGCTGTGCCTTGCTGCTCCGTTTTCGACGAGATGAGCCCAAGCGCGCGCATTATCAAGGGCCGCGTTGCGCCCGCGTCAAAGCGAGACACGGGGCACATCCACAAAGAGCGCGATGAGGAGCATGAAAAGCGAGGCCCCGAGGAGCCCGTCAAAGCGGTCAAAAAGGCCGCCATGGCCGGGGATGAGGGTGGAGCTGTCTTTCACGCCCATGCGTCGTTTGAGGGCGCTTTCGGCGATGTCGCCCGTCTGGCTCGCAAGGCTCATGAGCGCGGAGATAAAGATGAGCGATGATGGCGCCTTGGTGAAGGTGAGAAAGATCGCGCCGACTGCGGCGGCACCCAGCCAGCCTGCCACGGTGCCTGCCCACGTCTTTTTGGGGCTGACAGCGGGCCAGAATTTCGGGCCGCCGAAAAACCGCCCCGCGAAATAGCCGAAGATGTCGGTCACCACGACGACGAGAATGAGCCAGATCAGCCAGACCATCCCGTAATCGGCGCGAAAGCTCACGAGCCCCCATCCCGCAAGGATGATGGCCAGCGCAAAGGCCGCGAAGGTGAGACGCTCTTTTTTCAGCGCCATCGCGCCGAGGATGGGTGGAGCAATCGCGAAAGCCACGATGACCGGGTCAAAGAAGAGCCCCGACAGGACCGAGGCTGTCCCCGCCGCCAGAAGCATGCCCGGGACAGGCGCGTCTGGCGAGATCATCATCCAGAGCTCCCAGACCATGATCGCGGTGACGAAAACCGTGAGCATCTGAAACCAGACGCCGCCCGCGATGATACCCGCAAGGCCAAGCAGACCCATGGCCACACCCGAGGTCAGGCGGGTGCGCAGGTCGTCCCATTGCGGGTTGGTCATGCGGTGACGCCACCATAGCGCCGGATGCGCGCGCCGTAGCCCGCCACCGTGCGCTCAAATTCGTCGGCCGTGAAATCGGGCCAGAGCGTGTCTACAAATTCGTATTCGGAATACGCGGATTGCCAGAGCAGGAAGTTCGAGATCCGCGCCTCCCCGCTCGTGCGGATGACGAGATCGGGATCGGGCAGGAAGCGCGTGTCGAGGAAGCGGCCGAGGCATTCGGCGTCCACATCGCTCGGTGCAAGCCTGCCCTGCTCCACTTCCACGGCAAGGCGGCGCGCAGCGCGGGTCACCTCGTCACGGCCGCCGTAGTTGATTGCAATCGTCAGGTGGAGGCGTGTGTTGTCGGCGGTGATGAGCTCGAGGTCATCCATCAGCGACACGAGGCTGTCCTCGAGGCGGATGCGATCCCCGATAAAGCGGACGCGGACGCCCTGCTCGTTCAGCGCACGCGCCTCATTGGTGATGTAGCGCCGGAAGAGACGCATGAGCCCGGCCACCTCGGCCTGGGTGCGTTTCCAGTTCTCGGTGGAGAAGGCGAAGATCGTCAGATGCGTCACGCCGATATTCGGGCAGCGATTGACGATGTCGCGGACGCGGCGGGCGCCGATATGGTGACCCACGAGGCGCGGACGGCCCCGGCTTTGGGCCCAGCGACCATTGCCATCCATGATGCAGGCGACGTGGAAAGGAGCGCTCACCGGGTCAGACCTGCATGATCTCAGCTTGTTTCGTCTCAAGCTGCCCGTCGATCTGCTTAATCATGGTATCGGTCATCTCCTGGATCTCGCTCTCCCAGAGTTTCTGGTCGTCCTCCGACATGCCGGCGGTCTTGGCCTTTTTGACCTGGTCCATGCCGTCGCGACGCACGTTGCGCACGGCGACGCGGGCGCTTTCTGCGTATTGGGCGGCGACCTTGGTGAGCTCTCTGCGGCGCTCTTCGTTGAGTTCGGGGATCGGCAGCATGATGATGGTGCCGTTGAGCTGCGGGTTGATGCCGAGCCCGCTTTCGCGGATCGCCTTCTCAACCTTGCCGACGAGACCCTTGTCCCAGACATTGATGGTGACCATGCGGGGCTCGGGCACGTTCACCGTCCCCACCTGATTGATCGGCGTGGACTGCCCGTAGGCGTCCACCATCACAGGCTCCAGCATCGACGCCGAGGCGCGACCGGTCCTGAGGGATGCGAATTCCGTGCGAAGGGATGCGATGGCCCCGTCCATCCGCTTTTGAAGATCAGCGGTATCGGGTTCGATGATTTCGTCTGACATGCTCGTCCACGCTTTTTTGCGAGTTTGGCCTATCTATACCGCGCTCATCGCGGGTTTGTATAGGCCGTTCGGCGCGGACCGAAACGCGTGGGCTAGCCCTGAACGCGGGTGAAGGTGCCTTTCCCGGCAAGGATGCCTCGAAAACCACCGGGCTCATCAAGTGAGAACACAATAATAGGCAGCTTATTGTCTCGGGCCAGTGCAATCGCGGAGGCATCCATCACGCCGAGCCGTTTTTGCAGGACCTCATCGTAGGAGACGGTGTCAAAACGTTTGGCATCGTCGTGCTTCACGGGATCCTTGTCGTAGACGCCGTCGACTTTCGTCCCTTTGAAGATCGCCTCGCAGCTCATCTCGTTGGCGCGCAGGGTCGCGGCGGTATCTGTCGTGAAGTACGGGTTCCCGGTGCCCGCGGCGAAGATGCAGACGCGCATCTTCTCGAGGTGGCGCACGGCGCGGCGGCGGATATAGGGCTCACAGACCTGATCCATGGGGATCGCGGAGATGACGCGGGTGTGGATGCCGAGCTTTTCGAGGGCGGCCTGCATGGCCAGCGCGTTCATGACGGTGGCCAGCATGCCCATGTAGTCGGCGGTTGTCCGCTCCATCCCCTGGGCCGAGCCCTGGAGCCCGCGGAAGATGTTGCCGCCGCCGATGACCATGCAGATCTGGACACCCATGTCGTGGACGCCTTTGACCTCTTGGGCGATGCGCTCCACCGTGGGCGGGTTGAGGCCGTAGCCCTGATCGCCCATGAGGGCCTCGCCCGAGATCTTGAGGAGCACGCGTTTGAAGCGGGGATCTGTGTCTGCTTCGGGACCTGGATCGCGACCGGTGGACATTACGTTTGCGGTCTCGGTCATCTGGCAGGCCCCTCTTGCACGTTGGCGGCAAGATGTCTGAAAACGCGCGGAGGTTCAACGCGGTATTGGCCGGCGAAGGCCGCGTCAGAGCGAGAAGGTAAGCCCCTGATTAACGTCGCTTCACTTGATCCCGAAATGCCCATTTTGGTGGCGGGTCCGACCGCGAGCGGTAAGTCCGCGCTGGCGCTTGAGATCGCCAGGGCGCAGGGTCGCACGATCGTGAATGCCGATGCGTTGCAGGTCTACGGCTGTTGGCGCGTCCTTTCGGCGCGGCCATCCCCCGAGGAGGAGGCGCAGGTGCCTCATGCCCTCTATGGGCATGTGCCGTGGGATGTCTCCTACTCCGTCGGGGATTGGCTTCGCGCGGTGCGCCCTTTGCTGGCAGAGCGCCCTGCCCCGGTCATCGTTGGCGGCACGGGGCTCTACTTCCGGGCGCTGACGGAGGGTCTGGCGGAGATCCCGCCGACGCCCTCAGACATCCGCGCCGCGGCAGATGCCGCCATGGCTGAGACCGGACATGAAACGCTGCTCTCAGAGCTCGATCCCGAGACGGCAACTCGGATCGATACGGCCAACCCCGCGCGGGTCCAGCGGGCGTGGGAAGTGCTGAAGACGACCGGACGCGGTCTCGCCCACTGGCAGGACGCCACGCCGGCCCCGCTTCTTCCTGCGGGGGCTTACACGCCGCTCCTCCTCGACGCTGATAAGGACTGGCTGAGCGCGCGGATCGCGCAGCGCTTCGCACTCATGCTCGATGGCGGCGCACTGGAGGAGGTGCGCGCCATGCTGCCCCACTGGGATCCGGCGCGGCCCTCGTCCAAGGCGATCGGGGCGCCGGAGCTGGTGGCCTACCTGCTGGGCGAGACGACGCTCGAGGCCGCGCGCGAGGCCGCGATCATCTCCACCCGGCAGTATGCGAAGCGTCAGCGCACGTGGTTTCGGGCGCGCATGGGTGGCTGGACGCCGATCGCACTGCCAAGCTGAGACTTGGGGGCCCAAATTGTCCAAACGCTACATCTAGCGGCTTCGCAAAGCATTAAGATTTCGATATACTTGCACATTATCAACATGATGGCAGGCGGAGCTCACCATGAACGAGAACGATGAGATCCTCACGATCACACCGCTTCCGCAGCTGGCGGCCCGCAATTCGTGGCGCGCCGAGGCGCTCCACGCGCTCCCAAGCCACACGCTCATCTGGTTCACCAAGGGACAGGGCCGGATCCGTGTCGCCGGGCGCCGCTCTTCATTTAGCACCAACAGCGTGCTCTTCATCCCCGCCGGGATCCCCCACGCTTTCGATGCAAAGCCCGGACATTTCGGGCAGATCGTGACGATCCCCGTGCACGAAGAATTGCAGCTTCCCGAGGAGCCCATTCTTTACCGGGTGCGGGATGTCGTGCTCCATGGCGAGTTCATCAATCTCTTTGAGGGTCTGCAGAAAGAGGTGGGCCGTGAAGACGTGATGGGCCGCAAGGCGCGGGCCTGCCGTCTCCATGCCGCGCTCTTGGGGCTTTGGCTCGCGCGGCAGGACAACCACCTCGTGAGCGGGCTTGGCTCCGCGTCCGAGGCGCTGGCACGGCGCTACACGACGCTCGTCGAGCGGGACTACGCCAAGGCCCCGAGCATCGCCGAGCTGGCCGATGAGCTCGGCGTCACCCCCACCCACCTCTCTCGGGCATGCCGGGCGGCGCTGGGATATACGGCCCACGATATCCTCAGCGAGCGGGTGATGTTTGAGGCCCGTAGTCAGCTGGCCGGATCCGCGCGACCGGTGAATGCCATTGCGGCAGATCTCGGGTTTTCCTCGCCCGCCTACTTCACGCGCGCTTTCCAGAAATTCACGGGCAACACGCCCAGTGCATTCCGCGAGGCGCACCGGATCGCCTAAGCCAACAGGCACCCCGCCGGAGGACACCCGCAGGCGATCTGCGCCGGGCGGGAGCGCAGTGATGTTCAATTACGACCTGCGACATGTCGCAAAAGTGCCGTGAAACGGCGAAAGCAGCCGTTGACGTCTCGGCCTGAATGGTGCGGTATGAAGCCACGCAAGGGGAGAGACGCGGGACGTGTGCGCTTTCGGGAGAGACAGCGCCGCTTCGGCTATACCCCATCAGTGTGAAAACAGATGTGTCTCAGGGAGAACAAGATGACGCAGACCAATGCAAAGGTGCATCCCGCCGCGGTGATGTACGCAGAGGAGCACAAGGCCGGTCTCATGGACCGCCGTGAGTTCCTCGCACGCGCCACGGCACTCGGCGTGGCCACCGGGACGGCCTACGCCATGATCGGTGCAACCCCAGCAAAAGCAGGCGGCCATGCCCAGCAAGGCGGCACGATCCGCATGCAGATGGAAGTGCGCGCCCTCAAGGACCCGCGCACCTACGACTGGACCCAGATCGCCACCTACACGGCAGGCTGGCTCGAGTATCTGGTGGAGTACAACTCCGACGGTTCCTTTGAACCCATGCTCCTCGAGAGCTGGGAAGTGAACGAGGATGCGACGCAGTACACCCTCAACGTGCGTCAGGGCGTGACCTGGAACAACGGCGACCCCTTCACCGCAGCAG
>JBCBME010000161.1:0-6035 GCA_039822945.1 Pseudomonadota bacterium | reverse complement strand
CGTCGCGCGCAGCTCCCACGCAGCAAGTCCACCTCGATACGCATCTTGGCCACGAGAGCGTCCGTGCCCTACGGGGCCAAAACCGTCTCGAACCCCGCAAGATTTGGCCCACGTTCAAGCCGCCGCAACTCGGCTATCAGAGTGACGGTCTCGAGCTTTTGAGCAGCGAGGCCAGCGTGGCGCGGGCCCGTGACGCAGAAGTCGCGGTCGTGGCGGTCATGCGCAACGAGCTCTTCATGCTGCCCCACTTCCTCGCCCATTACCGCCGACTTGGGGTCGAGGCTTTCCTCATCGCCGACAACGTGAGCGATGACGGCACGCGCGAGTACCTCCTGGAACAGGACGACGTCGCGCTTTTCTCTGTCGATACTGACTACAAGCTCTCGCAGTACGGCGTCTCGTGGCAGCAAGCGATGATCGCGGCGTTTCGCATCGGGCGATGGTCGCTGGTGGCCGATGCGGACGAGCTCCTCGCATGGCAAAAGGCGCCCAGCCAAAGCCTTCCCGCGCTCCTGGGCAGCGATGCGTTCGCGGAGGCAGACGCCGCGCGCATCTTCATGCTCGACATGTATCCCAAGGGGCCGCTCGGTGAGGTGCACTTTAAAAGCGGGGATCCCTTTAGCGAGGCCGGCTTTGCAGATCGCGTCCCCTTCCAGAAAAACCCGATGACGCAGGGCCCCTACTCTGATCAGAGCCTTTGGACCTCCACGCTTCGTCACCGGCTGATCCCCGGCACACGGCCTGATCTCTTTGCAGCGCAAAAGATCGCGCTGCTAAAGTATCACCCGCATATGCGGCTTTCAGCCGGGCTCCATTTCGTGACCGGGACAATGCGCGCACCCCGCGACCTTTTCTTCGGACACTTCAAGTACAACGCTGATTTCTACCGAAAAGCGCAGGCCGAAGTCGCACGTAAGCAGCACTTCAACAACGCAGAGGAATACCGCAAATACCTCGCACTGGCTTCGGAAGGCCGCGCGGTTATCTACGATCGCGATCTATCCCTGCCTTGGAGCGAGGTCCCGTTTGTCGCTGCGCGGCTCGACGACGCTAGCTGAGCCGCTCACCCGCGTACACCTTTTCAAGCTCGGCTAGGTGAGCGGTCATGCCCTGCGGGGGCTTGGCATTGTCCCAGTAGCCCTCAAGATCTACCGCCCCGTCCACAAGCGCCTGAAGCCTACCCAGAAAAGCTGTCGCATCGCCAGCTGGGAACTGCATATCGGGCGCGCCAGCCAGTTCCCGTGCGCCACCCATGTCAGAGCACAAAAGAGGGATGTGACGAGCATGCATCTCGATGGCGACCTGCGGCAAGTTATCAGCCCAAAGCGGAGGCACGAGGCCCACATCGATCTGGGCCAGCAGAGCGTCGAGCCCGTCATGTCGGTAGCCATTTTGCCAATCAAACCCGGCCAGTCGCACGGCAAGCGACTGCATCCGTCGTACCGTCTCCGGCGCGCCAGCTTTTGCAGCAACCGTAAGATGCAATTTGGAGAGCAGTGCGTCAGGCGCGGCCTCGAGGGCATCCAGGAGAAAGTAGAACCCCTTGTCGCGTCGCATGTACCCCAGATAGGCGAGCCGGAGTGCCGAACCCGCCGGTCGGGCCGCGTCCTTTGGTTCAGTTCGCGCCCACGCCGCATCTTGCGCTGTCCCGATGTAGCAGGTTTGCGCGATGTCTGGAGAGATGCCGTAGCTTAGCGCGATGTCCTGCACGGCCTCGGACACGCAAAGGACGGCATCGCAGTAAGTGTTTATCAGCTCAACCATGGCAGCGCGGCGCGCAGCAAACGCATCTCCGCCAGGCCACTGCCCTCCGACATGTGCGGATGCCCCACCGCGCTGCCGCAGTGCACGGACCGCTCTAAGCGTTGGGCGCCCAAGCCCGAGGACAGCCGCAAATGTGATGTCATAGGCCCGCGTCCCCGGCTCCATCCCGGCGCTCTTGAGGCGGTAAGCAAGACCGGCCCCCTGCCGAACAGCACCCTGAACGGGAGGTCTTGGAAGGCATTTGACGCACGCCGCGCCGCCCTCGAAATCGCGACAATGCGCACGCTCTTCGAACCAGAGGTTCACCTGCGGGCAAACGGGGTAGTAGTTGTGCAAAGACAGCACGACGCGCGTCTCTGGATGCCGGCCGCCAAGGGCCAAAACCCGCGCAGGGAGCCCCTCAAGATTATTGAAATGCACGACATCAAAGGGCCCGTGCGTGTCGATGAAGTCCAGAAAAGCGGCCTCCGTCGCGGGATGGCTGATCTGCGCCGGATCTCCGAAGGAAGTATGTCCAGGGGCCAAGACGCCCGAATTCACGATCTCGAAACGTCGCGCGCGATCGGCATCGGGGCCATGGCGCATCGGCTCCCACCGCGGGGCTTTGGCGGGCAAGTCGTAGGAGGTGCCCGACGCGATAAAGAGCGTGTCCGCTCCTGGCCGGGCCCCCATGAGATTGCGCTGGTATAGGCTCACGCCGCCGCCGCGACCCTCCGCGTCAAGGTAGTCGACCCAATTGACGTAGAGCACACGCACGGTGCTTAGATCTCTTCGCCCAACCAGCCCGCGCGGCCAATCTCGGTGAAGTAGTGTTCGATTTGCCCTGCGTTTTCGAACCGGTCGAGGACGCGATTGGCGCCCTGCTTAACGAGGGGGGAATCCATTAATGGATCCGGCGCTACCCCTAGGAAGTCACAGAGCCGCTTGGGCAGGTCGGCGCGCATGAGCTCGCGGTACTCAAGCGTAAGGATGGGGTTCGAAAGCTGGCCCAACCATTGCGAAATGAGGAAGTCCAAAGTCTCAAGCTCGTGCCACTGCCGGGCCACCACGCGGGGGCGGGCATTTATCTTGTAGCCCGTGTCGTCATCGCGCTTGATCTGCGCCCAACGTGACGTCTCCAACGCTTTGAGAAGCGACGCCACCTGCGCAAGCCTGTTTTCGCGCCAGATGTGGATGATGTGGAGCTCGGGATCCTCGGCCAGCGCTTTGAGCACCGAAATATTGTGGCCGATCATGAACTTAAATCCACCGGCCCAGACGCCTGTTTGAGCCGCCTCTTCATAGATCCCTTTGAAGTGCTCCACAGGCGCGCTGTCGCGGGCAATCACGGCCTTATACGATTTATCGGGATTGAGCCCATGAAAGATGCCCTTTGCATTGAATTGCTCGCCCTCGCAGGACAAATCGCGATGCCGGTCAAGGAGCGTCATGAGGTAGGTGGAGCCAGAGCGTGGAAGTCCGAGCACCACAAAGCGCCGCATCACGTGGCCTTCTGGGCGCGGGCGCGGCGCGTCGAGCCCGGTAAGCTTACCGATAATTCTGCGTGCTGTTGGCATCTGTTGTGGTGGTTCCTTTTGGAATGCCTTCGCGCCTTGTCCCTGTTCTGAGCGACAAGGTCTAGGCCCTGACTGGCATCACCCGCTCTTGGGACCTTGCGATGTTCTCCAGATGGACTTCGATCGCCTCGTTGATGTCGTCGAAATAAGAAAGCTCGCCTTGATACAAAACGATGCCGGCATTGCAGAAGTTGCGCATCTGTCCCATCTCGTGGCTCACAAGGATCGCGCTCGATTTGGTCATGCGCGCGAGAAAGAGCTCCTTGCTCTTTTTGCGAAAGGCCGCATCGCCCACGGCCGTCACCTCATCGATGAGATAGGTATCGAAGTGGACGCCCATTGAGGAACCAAAGGCCAGGCGCGCGCGCATGCCCGAGGAATACGTGCGCACAGGCGCATCAAAGTGCGGGCCGATATCTGCAAATCCCTGAACGAAGTCGATGAGCGCCTCGGTGTCGACCCCGTAGACCCTCGCAAGAAAGCGAACATTCTGCGCTCCTGTAAGGTCCGCATGGAAAGAGCCCGCAAACCCCACGGGCCAAGAAATAGATCCGTCCGTCACCACGCGCCCGCTGTCTGAGTGCATGGTGCCCGCAATGATCTGCATGAGCGTGGACTTGCCTGCGCCATTGAGCCCAAGAAGGCCCAGCGACTTGCCCGTGGGCAGCGTCATGTTGAGGTTATCGATCACGAGCTTTCGCGTGCCTCGCACCCAGAAGCTCTTTGTCAGGTTCTCAAAGCGGATCATTGCGCGCTATCCGCGGTCGCGGATCGAGTAGAAGATCAACGCACCCACCGCCCATGTCAGCAAGGCAAAGAGCGCCACGAGGCCAAGCACAACCTCGCGCTGCGGATACTCGGCAGTCTCAGCGCGCGTCGGCGCCACATAAGTTGCGAGATAGCGGCTCTGGCGGGTGACCTCATCGCGGGCGATCTCCATTGCGGCCAGTGCCGCACGGTACTGCTGTTCAGCAAACTCGCGTTCGACAATCAACCCCTCAAACTCCGTGATCAGTGTGGGGTAGTCCTGCCCGTCGAGACTGTTCTCCTCACCGCGCGCTACGGCGTCCCGCTCCCGCGCGAGCCGATCACGGATCACCTCGATCCGGCGGGAAGCCTGCACGAGCCTTGGATCATTGGCAGAAGCCGTCTCGGCCAGAAGGTCAAACTCGATGAGAGCCTGTGCCAGCTGCTGCTGGAGGTTGTTCATGACGCCCATGCGGCCCTGGATATCGGCCTCTGGGTCTACAATCTGTGTACGACTGCGAAACTCCGTGAGCGCTGCGCGTGCGGCTGAAAGCGTGCCAACGGCCTCCTGCAGATCAGTGCGCGCAAACTGCAGCGCATCCTCGCGGGCCTGAGCATTGAGGGCGTTGATCATGTTTTGGCTGTTGGCCACGATCTCTTGCGTGATGGCCTGCGCGGTATCGGGGTCAAACGCGCGCACCTGGACTTCCAAAAGACCGGGCCCCTGGTCATGGGCCACGCGGACGACGCGGCTCCAGTAGCTGTGCAAATCTTCGATGGAGGCATCCCGGGCGAGCGCAAAAACAGGGTCGTCATCGTAGCGTGCGCTGTAATGCGCACGCAGATCTAACGCCTCGTCCACCTGCCGGACCAGCACCTGGGACTGGATGAACTCAAAAAGGATGTCACTGTCACCGCCCGAATTTCCGCCCGTCAACGCCGCAAGCCCGCCCAGGAGGTCGGAGGCCTGCTGCCCCTCATCCTGCCGCACCGTAAAGCCAGCAACAGACCCGTATTGGTCAAGCGCCACCTCCCACAGGTACCACGCCGTGACACCGATCGGAGCGAGTACGAAGAGCACAAAAGACACAATGAGCCCCCAATGCCGCCGCCGCATCTTTGCAGGCGGAACCGCCGCCGACGCGATCTCCGAAGACGGCGCTTCTGCTGCAGGAGCGGCACTTGGCGCGGGTGCTGCTGCGGGTGGCTTGCCGCTTCTCGCCTGCAGTTCGGCAAGGATCTGGCTTGCATCGCCTTGTGCGGGCCGCACGAAAAGAGGCGAGACCTTCCCCTCGCCCGCGCCATCGCTGCCGGGTTTATCCGGATCAGACGGGTCGGCTGCTCGCATCTTCGTCATGGCATGTTCCCGGCTGCCGGAGCCCGAGCGCTCCGGGGGGGCGTGAGGTTTCAGTCGCGCCCGTCTACCATACTCACTATGGTGTGGGCCAGCAGCGGAGCACAGCGCGAGCATGACGGATTTTCCAGCGCAATCAAAGCCTAGGTCGGTAGGGCGTGTCACGCGCTCCTACGCGTCTTTGCGTTCGATCTCGGCACTCATGCTGCGCGAGATGGCGACGCGCTACGGGCGCTCACCCGGCGGGTATCTGTGGTCGATTGTTGAGCCGCTTGGAATGATCCTGATCCTGGCGGTGGCCTTTGCCGCTCTCGTGCGCGTGCCGCCTCTGGGCGACAGCTTCATCATCTTCTTTGCGACAGGCTATCTCATTTTTCAGCTCTACAACACGGTCAGCGGGGCGATCGCGCGCGCCATCAACTTTTCCCGCTCGCTGCTGTTTTACCCGGCCGTGACCTGGATCGACGCCGTATTAGGCCGGTTTTTCCTGAATTTCCTGACCGAGCTCTTGGTGCTCTTCCTCTTGCTGGTAGTGCTCTTCGCGATCACTGACGTGACGCTTTTCCTCGATATCCGCCCGATCCTGATAGCGATTGCGATGGCGGCGACCCTGG
>JBCBME010000160.1:0-6081 GCA_039822945.1 Pseudomonadota bacterium | reverse complement strand
ACAGATCCGGCTCCATGGGCGGCACGCCGATCGCAAATGCGATCAGTGCGGCACAAGCGCTCGTCGATATTGTGCCCGGTGACACCACGGCCCTTGGCGTGTCGAGCTTCTCGAGCTCGGTGACGAGCAATGCGGCCATCACGGCCATCCCCGACCCTGGCACAGCAGAGCGCAACACGCTCAAAACCGCCATCGGGAACATCTTTGCAACCGGTACGACCGCGATGTTCGACGGCGCTGTCTTCGGCCTCAACAAGATTGAGGCGTATGCTGCGGCAAACAGCACAAGTGCGGCAAAGCTCGTCTTCTTGCTGTCGGATGGCGGTGACAACGCTTCGTCTGAGACGCAGGCGTCGACAATTTCAAAGTTCAATAACGCGGGCGCGTCCATTATCGCGTTTGGCTACGGGTCGAACTTTGATCCGCGCCTCGTGGCGCTGGCCAATGGCACAGGAGGCCGGTTTGTTCAGTCTCCGACCACCGCAGCGGAGATTCAGTCGGCTTTCAGCCAGTCTTTCGCAGCTGTGAGCGGAGCCGAACAGCTTGCATCGGCGCTTGAAGCCACGCCGGCTGGTGACACCAAAGAAACCGATTTTGTCATTGACGAGACGATCGAGGCACTAACGGTGACTGTCGGTTACTCTGGGAGTGCGTCTGACACGACGATTTCGCTTCTCGACAGTGGTGGTTCGGATACCGGCCAGGTGTTTGACTGCACAGGAAGCGTAAGCTGCTTGTTGACACTCGATGCGGCGGCAACAGCCGCTCTGGGTGTAGGCGAGTACACTGTCTCCGTTGTCAACAATACAAGCGGCGATCTGTCTTCAACGACGAATATCGTGTCCACGCTGAAGCCTGGTTTTGGCTACTCGCTTAAAATTGACAGCCAAGGGGGCCTCGACGTTGCATACCCTGCGCCGATCGTGCTTTCGGCGGTCATCTCTCGTGATCTGCCGATCACGGGCGCTGTTGTTCAGGCCACCATAGTTGGGCCGTCCAACACGTCTACGACGGTGGACATGAACGATGACGGCGTCGGCGCGGACCAGTTCGAAGATGACGGCATCTATTCGGCTTGGGCGAACTACACAGAAAACGGTACTCACACCGTGGATGTGACCGTCTCCAACCCGAATGGCACGGCGACCTATACCGTCGATTCACTGTCGCCGGTGCACTACGCAAGCGGCAATGATGACATTCCGGTGCCGACGCTGTCGAATGCGAACTTCCAGCGCAACAGCCAGCTACAGGTCACTGTCACGGGCTTCTTGCCTGATGATCACGGCAGCGATCCGTCGTTCCCCGCGAGCTGTACGCTTATCAGTGGCGACAACGTTGGGACTGACGGCAAGATCGACTCTGCGGGTGACGTGGACTGCTTCCTCGTCAACCCAGCAACGCTGCCGAGCGGCGACCTGACGGTACGTGTCTTTAACCAGGCCCTTGGGTCTGACGCGAAGTTCATCGTCTACGACAGCACGGGTTCCACCGTGATTGCCGAGGTCGATCCCGCGTCGAAGGCGCCCTCTGACGGTGCGCTCTTCGAGACGATCGCGCAGGCTGATGTCGATCCCGCAGGTGTCGTGATCGCCGTGAGCGATGTCGACAGCGCAGCAGCTGGCGGCACCTACAGCGTGGGTGCAGGCGAGGCGCTCGTCTCTGACGTGGCCAGCGGCACGTCGCCGGTGGTGACGCCCGTCACCGATGGTGGCGGCGGTCTGGGTCCGTGGGGGCTTCTTGCGATGCTCTTCCTCGGTCTCGGTCGTCTCGCCATGCGCGGGCGCTCCGGCTCCGCCTGATCGGCCACGCCTCTCCCGGTTGCGGGAGGGGCATACCCAAAACACACGGCACCCGCGGGGGAGACCTCGCGGGTGTCGCCTTTTCCGGGGCTGGTCAGTTCACGAAGGTCGTCTGGAGGTCAAAGATCGGGATGAGCACCGAGAGGACGACCGTCAGCACCAGCGCCCCCACAGCCATCATCATCAGGGGCTCCATCAAGCTCGCGACGCGCTGGGTGCGCGAGGCGAGGTTGAACTCGAGAAGGCGTGCAGCGCGGTCGGCCATGTCCGGCAGGCGGCCCGAGGTCTCCCCGCTTTCGAGCATCTGCTGGGCCACGAGCGGCAGGCCGGGCACCGTGCGGAGCGCGGCGGCAATGCGTTGTCCCTCCTCCACCATCCCGCTCGAGGCGGCGGCCTCGCGGCGCAGTTTGAGGTTGTCGATCGCCTCGGCGGCGTAGCGCAGCGCCTTGGTGGCGGGAATGTCGGCGGCCAGAACGAGCGCGAGCGTGCGCAGGTAAAGCACCGCGCCCTTGAGCTCTGCGATGGGTCCAAAGACCGGGATCCGCAGGATGAAGCTGTGGAGCGCAAGACGCGGCCCCGGCAGCAGGAAAAGCGCCCGGAGGCCGAGCGCCCCGCCCAGGATCCCGATCGCGAGCCACATCCAATGCGCGGCCAGAAATTCCCCAAGCCCGATGGCCGCGAGTGTCAGGCCCGGCAGCGGCTGGCCGGTTTGTTCAAAGAGGAGCGCGACCTCGGGCACCACGTTGATGAGCAGGATCGCCGCCACCACGAGAGAGACCGCGCCCACGAACAGCGGGTAGACGAGCGATGTCACCGTCTTGTCGCGCATGGCCAGGCGGCTCTCGATGAAATCGGCGAGCACCTCGCAGACCCGCTCGAGCCCGCCCATGCTTTCGCCCGCGGCAATGGCGGATCGGTAGTAATCGGGGAAGGCACCGGGCAGCTTGCCCATGGCCGCCGAGAGCGAGAGCCCGTCGTGGATATGGGCCTGAAGCTCGGCGGCGATCTGGCTCACCTGACCGTCGCTTTGCGAGGACATGAGCGCGCGCAGGGCCTCATCAACGGGGATCTGCGCGGAAAAGAGGATCGCGATCTGGCGCGTGAAGACGGCGAGATCTTCGAGGGTGAGCGTCGTGCGCCGCAGGATGCGACCGCGGGCGCGGCTCTCCTTCTCGCGCGTCTCGGTGAGCTTTTCGACAAAGAGCCCTTCCTTGGCGAGGAGCGCGCGGGCATGGGCCTCCCCATCGGCGACCATGACCCCCTTTTGCTTGGTCCCGCCCTTGTCATAGGCCACGTAGGTGAACGCGCTCATTCGCCCTCGCTCGCCACGCGCATGACTTCGTCGAGGCTGGTCTGTCCGTCGGCGACCGCCACGAGGCCCGAGGCAAAGAGGCGGTCACGCGGGGCGCTGGCGGTGGAGAGCATCTCCCCCTCCGAGGCATCAGCGTGGATGAGCGTGCGGAGCTCGGCCGTGTTTTCAACCACTTCATAGAGACCCATGCGGCCCGCATAGCCGATGCGCCCGCAGGCCTCGCAGCCCCGCGCCTCATAGATCGTCTCAGGCGCTTCAAGCCCGTGCCGTTCGAAAAGCGCCCGTGTGGGTGCGTCTACAGGCACAGGGGCCTTGCAGCTCTCGCAGAGCTTGCGCGCGAGCCGCTGCGCCACCGCGCCCCGCAGGGTGGAGGAGAGGAGATAGGGCTCGACACCCAGATCCCTCAGACGCGTGACGGCGCCAAGCGCGGTGTTCGTGTGGAGCGTGGAGAGGACGAGGTGGCCCGTCAGCGCGGCCTGCACGGCCACACTCGCGGTCTCGGTGTCGCGGATTTCGCCCACGAGCACGATGTCGGGGTCCTGACGCAGGATCGCCCGGAGCGCGCTCGCAAACGTCATGTCGATCTTGCTGTTGACCTGCGTCTGGCCCACGCCGGGGAGGTCGTATTCCACCGGGTCCTCGACGGTGAGGATGTTCGTCCCCGTGCGGTTCAGGTGATTGATGATGGCGTAAAGCGTGGTCGTTTTTCCTGAGCCCGTGGGCCCCGTCACAAGGAGAAGGCCGTCATGGGCCTCCGATATCCGGTCGATCGCCGCGCGCTGCTCGGGGCGCAAGGTGATCGCCGAGAGCGACAGGAGCCCCGCGCTTTTGTCGAGGATCCGGAGCACGACGCGCTCGCCGTTCTTGCCGGGCATCGTGGAGATGCGGACATCCACCATCCGCCCGCCGAAGCGCAGCGAGATGCGCCCGTCTTGCGGCAGGCGCGTCTCCGCGATGTTGAGCCCCGCCATGACCTTCAGGCGGGAGACCACCATAGCCGTGGGAAGATCCGAGCGTTCGAGCACGGATTGGAGCACACCGTCGACGCGCATCCGCACCCTGAGCCCGCTTTCCATCGCCTCGATATGCATGTCGGAGGCACGGCGGCGCAAAGCCTGGCGAAAGAGCGTGTTGATGAGCTGGATGACCGGCGCCTGCGCGTCGTCGTCGAGGATGTCGGCGAAAGCGTCCTGCCCGCCGATCACCTCGAGCTCCATCCCGCCGATCTCGTCGAGGGCCGCGCCGTCGCGCGCGTCTCCGTAGGTGCGCTCGATGAGTTCTAGCACGGCCTCGCCGCCTGCAAGCTCGAGCGCGAAGCTCTGCCCGAGGGCGCGGCGCGCCTCCTGCAGGGCCGAAGGGCTGACATCCTCGCGCGCGGTCACGCGCAAGGCGCCGGTGTCATCGGCATGTGCCACAATCCCGAAGCGGCGGGCAAAGCCCACCGGCAGTGTCGGGAGAGGAGGCTGGCCCGTATCCATCGCGCTACCGGTTGCCCAGCTGGAGCGGCGCGCCTAGCGAAGGCAAGAGCTGCCCGCCGCCCTTGGAGCTCACCGCGCCGGGGCTAAAGGGCTCCCCCAGCCGCGGCAGCACGGAGGGAAGCCCGGCCCCGGTCACATTGGGAAAGCTGTCGTCACCACGGCGCTGGAGCGCGCGCTGCTCGGCGAGGGCTGCGTCATAGGCCGCCGACGTCGCCTGCTCTGCCTCGTGATCATTGGCGATCACGTGCGAGCGCAGGAGGAGCAGCAGGATGCGCTTGCTGCCATTGGCAGACTTTGCCGAGAAGATGCGACCGAGGACGGGGATGTCCGAGAGGCCAGGCACGTCCTCTTTCACCTCGTTCGAGAAGTCCTCCATGAGCCCGCCGAGGAGCACGACATTGCCGTCACCCACGATGATGGAGGTGTTGATGGCCCGGCGCTGGGTGATCTCGCTGCCCGACGCGGCTGCGGCGGCTGTGAGGTTTGACACCTCCTGACGGACGCGCAGGCGCACCGTGCCGTCGCCCGTGATCTGGGGCACGACGTTCAGGATGAGGCCCACATCCTGACGCTGGATCGTCTGGAAGGGCTGGTTGGGCACCGCGTCATCCCCCACGGTCGAAAAGCGGCCCGTCACGAAGGGGACGTTTTGCGCCACGGTGATCTCGGCCTCTTCATTGTCGAGGGTCAGGATCGAGGGGGTGGAGAGGATATTGGTGGAGCTGTCGCGCGCCACGGCAGACAGGAAGCCCAGCGCGTTTTGATCGCGATTGGTGAGACCGACGCTCAGACCGCTGCCGATGACAGGCACCGCATCTGCAAGAAGCGTCGTCACAAGGCCACCGAGCGTCGGCACGCCGCCCACGTCGAATTGCACACCGCCAGCAAAGATCTCGTTCACGACGCCGCCGAATTGCGTGCCCAGCGTGGCGAAGTTGTCGGCGCTCATCTCAAAGATCACGCCCTCCACCAGCACCTGCTTGGGCCTCCGGTCGAGGTTTTTGACCGCGCGCACAATGGAATTCAGCACGTCGGGGCTCGCCGAGATGAGGACGGAATTCGTCGTCTCGTCCGCGACAATCGCGGAAGCACCGCTCGCTTCCCCCTCGGCGGTTTGCCCGGCAAAGAGCTTTTCCCCGATGGCGGCGATCTCGGTGGCGTCGGCGTATTGGAGGCGCACGACGACGGCGTCCGAGACATTGCGTGGCCGGTCAAGCTCGGTCACGAGGGTGCGCACCATCAGACGAAACTCGTCAGAGCCGCTGACAACAAGCGTGTTGGAGCGCGCGTCAGGGGTAATGGAAGCGCCAGGCGAGGCAAGCTCCAGCGCCTGCAAAGTTTCGGACAGCGAGGCCGCGGCGGCGTTTCGCAGGTTGATCACCTCGATCCGGTTCGGGCGCGCGGCGTCGTGCTGGGGCTGGGGGAGACATCTGAGGCTCGTGGCCGATAAGACGCCGGGGGCCGCATGCCAGCGCGGCGCTGGGGGGGG
>JBCBME010000159.1:0-6120 GCA_039822945.1 Pseudomonadota bacterium | reverse complement strand
GGAGGTGGCGCTGCGGCGCGTGCATCTCTCTGGCGCTGTCCTGCGGGTCAAGCGGCTGAGCGACGGGACCTTTGACGTAGCCTTTGGCGAGCCGGAGGCGCAGCCCGACAGGGCCAGCGACGATTGGACCGCCGAAGACGCGCTCGGCACCATGGGCACGCCCTCTGATCTGCTCGATGCGCTCGATGCCGCGCTCTCCCAACCTGAGCTGGCGCATTTGCGGGAAGTGGCGGCCGACAACGTCACCGTCTCCTACAGCGACGCTGTCTCTGCCTCCAACTGGACGGGCGATGGCGGTCAGCTTCGGATTTTTCGCACCGGCGGCGACATCCTTTTGACGGCAGAGGCCGCGCTTTTGACGGGCGGGGACGGGTTCGCGCTCTTGTCGATGTCGCTTGAGCGGGATGCCGAGGCTGAGGAGGCAACGATCACGGCTGTGATCGAAGAAGCGCCCGCCGTCGATATCGCACGGCAGGCCCCGGCGCTGGCCTGGCTCGAGGTGGTCCAGGCAAAGGTATCGGCCGATCTGCAAGCGACGCTCGGCCCCGCAGGCTTCAGCGACCTCAAGGCGCGGCTCGAGCTGGGGGAGGGGGCGCTGCAACCGGATCCCGCGGTGCGCCCGATCCCGTTTTCCAGTGCTGCAATGTCGCTCGGCTTTGATCCGGACCGCGCGCGGCTGACTTTCGAGGACGTCTCCATCGATTCAGCTTGGGGCTCGGCCACGGCCCATGGCACCGCGCAGCTTCAGGATTTCGAGGGGATCGTGCCCCGCGAGATCGTGGGGCAATTTCGGATCGACGGGCTCGAGGGGAACCCCGGCGGGCTCTATGACGCCCCGCGCCGCCTCGACAAGATCTCAGTGGATGCGCGCTTGCGCCTCGATCCCTTCACGCTGAGCGTCGGGCAGGCGGTCGCCGTCGATGGCGACACGACGGCCACGCTGAAAGGCGAAATCGAGGCTGACGACGTGGGCTGGACGGTGTCGCTCGACGCCGCCGTCGATCAGGTGGATGTGGCCCGTGCGCGGGAGCTCTGGCCCGAGAGCCTGCGCCCCGGCATGCGCAAGTGGATCGCATCGAATATCGAGGCGGGCACGCTCCATGACGCGCGCTGGTCGGTGCGCGCCGTGCCGGGCCGGGACCCCGACATTTCCATGAGCCAGCGGTTCACCGGCGGCGAGGTCCGCGTCCTCCAGACCTTTCCGCCCGTCACGAAGGGCGTGGGCACAATGATGGTCCACGATCATGCCTTCACGATCCTCGTGGAAGAGGGTGAGATGGCCGCGCCGCAGGGCGGCATCGTGGATGCAAGCGGCACCGTCTTTCGCGTAGCCGACACCCGCCTGAAACCCGCCCGCGCGGAGGTCATCTTCGATGCAGAGGGCACGGTGACGGCGGGCCTGTCGATCATCGATCTCGAACCCTTCGGCTGGATGACCAAGGCCAACTTGCCCGTGACGCTCGCCGATGGGCGCGCGCGGGTCTCGGGCGGCTTCAGCTTTCCCATGAAGTCACGCATCCGGGGCAGCGAGGTGGTGGTTGACGTGACCGCCGATCTCAGCGCGATGCGTACGGAGACGATGGTGGAGGGCAAGGTCCTGTCGATGCCGCGCGCCCAATTGCGCGCCACCAACGACGAGCTCTCCATCTCCGGGGCAGGCACGCTGGGTCGCGTGCCCTTTGAAGGGGGCTGGGCGCTTCCGCTGGGTCAGGGCGAGGTGCCAAGCGTGGTGCGCGCGCGGGTGGGCCTGTCTCCCGAAGCGCTCGATGAGTTCAACATCGACCTGCCACCGGGCACGCTCGGCGGGCAGGGCGAGGGGGATTTCGAGCTCGTGCTGGAACCCGATGCCGCCCCGACCTTTTCACTGGAGACAGATCTTGCGGGTATGAGTGTCGCGCTGCCGCCGGTGGGGCACCGAAAGGCCCGGGGGACACCTGGCACGCTGCGCGTTGCGGGCCGCTTAGGTGAGGCGCCGCGCGTCGACCGGCTGAGTTACCGCGCGCCAGGGCTGAGCGCAGACGGCGCAGTCCTCCTTCGGCCCGGCGGCGGGCTCTCTCAGGCGTTCTTTCCCGAGGTCACGGTGGGCGACTGGCTGAGCGGGGCGTTGACGCTCACCGGGCGCGGGGCCGGGCTGCCCCCGGCGGTGACACTGCAGAACGGAGCGATTGACCTGCGCCGTGCGGCCTTTGGCGAGGGGCCGGGCGATGGCAGCGGTCCGCCCCTGACGCTTGGCCTCGAGCGGCTCGTGATTTCCGACGACATCGTGCTCACCGACATGGCCGCCGAGCTCCGCTCAGACGGGACGCTCACCGGAGCGTTCACGGCGCGCATGAATGGTGGGGCGACGCTGGCCGGGCGGCTTGACCCCTCCGAGCACGGCGCGCGCATCACCATTCGCGCGGCCGATGGCGGGCAACTCGTGCGCGACGCGGGCATCTTTGAGCAGGTGCGCGGCGGGACGCTCTCGCTCGTCCTCACGCCCCGCGCGGCGGAGGGCCAGTTCGATGGCCGCCTGCAGATGGCCGACATCCGTGTGCAGGACGCCCCCACCATGGCGGAGCTTTTGTCGGCGATTTCGCTTGTTGGGCTCTTTGAACAGCTCGATGGGGGTGGGCTCGTCTTTAGCACCGTGGATGCGAGTTTTCTGCTGACGCCGGGGCAAGTGATCGTGACAGAGGCCAGCGCGGTGGGCAGCTCACTGGGGCTCTCGCTCGACGGGGTTTTCGATATCGCCTCCCGCGAGATGGATTTCCGGGGTGTGATTTCGCCCGTCTACGTCGTCAACCGCATCGGATCCTTCCTGACGCGGCAGGGCGAGGGGCTCTTCGGGTTCAATTTCAGCCTGCGAGGGCAGGCCAACAACCCGCGCGTGACGGTCAATCCGCTCTCGGCCTTGACGCCGGGCATGTTTAGGGAAATTTTCCGCCGCGCCCCGCCGGGCGTGAGCCAGTAAAGAGCCCCAAACCCCCCGATGAAACTTTCAGACTTCGATTTTGAGCTGCCAGAGGCGCTGATTGCGACGCGCCCGGCTGTCCCCCGCAGTGCCGCGCGCCTTTTGGTGTCGACGCCCGGCGGGCTCAAGGACGCGATCTTTCGCGATCTCGCCGATCAGCTGTGCCCGGGGGACAGGCTCGTCTTCAACGACACGAAGGTCATCCCCGCGCGGCTTTTCGGGACGCGCACGCGCCAGAGCGCTCAGGGCGAGGTGACCGCAAAGGTGGAGGTGACGCTCCTGTCGCCCAGGGCGGACGGTGCGTGGTCGGCGCTCCTGAAGCCGCTCAGAAAGGTGGAAGAGGGGGAGACCATCGTCTTTTCCGACACGCTGGCGGCAACGCTTGTGAGCAAGGGGGACGGGCAGGGCAGGCTGGCCTTCACGCTCACGGGCGAGGACTTTGACGCAGCCCTTGATGCCTCCGGGCAGATGCCGCTTCCCCCCTATATCGCGGCCAAGCGTGCCGCGGACGCGCAGGACAAGGTGGACTACCAGCCGATCTTTGCCGCCCGGCAGGGGGCGGTGGCGGCGCCCACCGCCTCGCTCCATTTCGATGACGGTGTGATGGCAAGCCTCACGCGCCGGGGCGTCGAGCACTCCTTTGTCACGCTCCACGTCGGTGCGGGCACGTTCCTGCCCGTGAAGGTCGACGACATCTCCGAACACAAGATGCACGCCGAATGGGGTGAAGTAAGTGCGGAGGCAGCCGCCGAGATCCGAGCCACGAAAGAGATGGGCGGGCGGGTGATCCCGGTGGGCACCACGGCGATGCGGCTCCTTGAGACGGCAGGGCGGTCCGGCACGCTCGAGGCCTGGCGGGGAGACACGGATATCTTCATCACGCCCGGTTTCACGTTTCAGGTGGCTGACGGGCTCTTGACCAATTTCCACCTGCCGAAATCGACGCTGATGATGCTTGTCAGCGCCTTTATCGGGAAAGATCGCGTGGATGCGGCCTATGCCCATGCGATCGCCGCGCGCTACCGCTTTTTCTCCTACGGAGACAGCTCGCTCCTCTGGCCTTGACGCGTTGCGCGCCGGGCCTTGGGTCAAAACCGACATCGCTGGCGGTGAACGTGTGGACGTGGCCTCGATTCGGGCGTAGCGGCGCGCCAGAACCGCTGGCAAAGGATTGGCGAAATGCGAGGCGTGATCGTAAGCGCGTGGGCGCTTTTGTTGGGCATGGGGCTCCTCATGGTGGGCAATGGCCTGCAGGGGACGCTCCTTGGCGTGCGCGGCGGGATCGAGGGCTTTTCGACGCTCGAGATGTCGATCGTGATGTCGGCCTATTTCGCGGGGTTTCTCGGCGGCTCGCGTGCCACGCCAGAGCTTATCCGCCGGGTCGGTCATGTGCGCGTCTTTGCGGCACTTGGCTCGCTCATCTCGGCGGTGTTGATCCTCTTTCCGGTGCTTACGGATCCATTCTCCTGGACGGTGGGGCGCGCGATCATCGGCTTTTGCTTCTCGGGCGTCTACGTCACCGCCGAAAGCTGGCTCAACAACGCCACCACCAAGGAGAACCGCGGTCAGGCGCTCTCGCTTTACATGATCGTGCAGATGACGGGGATCGTCGCCGCGCAGGGGATCATCGGCTTTGGTGATCCGGCGGGTTACGAGCTCTTTATCATTCCCTCCGTGCTCGTGAGCCTGGCCTTCGCGCCCATCCTTTTGTCGATCACACCGACGCCGGCCTTTGACACGACAAAGCCCATGACGCTGCGCAACCTCATCAAGATCTCGCCGCTGGGCTGCATGGGGATGGCTCTGCTCGGCGGTGTCTTTTCCGCCATGTTCGGGATGTCGGCGGTTTACGGCACGCAGGCGGGCATGACCGTCCAGCAGATCTCTCTTTTTGTGGCCACGCTCTATATCGGCGCGGTCGTGCTGCAGTACCCGATTGGCTTTCTGTCGGACCGGATGGACCGGCGCATCCTGATCCTGGCGACGGCGGCTTTGGGGGGCACGGCGGCGCTGATGGCCTTTGTCGTGCCGTTCTCGTTTCCGGTGATCCTTGTGGCATCGTTCTTCATCGGGGGGACGGCGAACCCGCTCTATGCGCTTTTGATCGCCTACGTGAACGACATCATCGACTACGAGGATATGGCGGCGGCCTCTGGCGGGCTCATCTTCATCAACGGGCTTGGGGCCATTTCAGGCCCGCTCGTCACCGGCTGGGTGATGGGCACGGTGGGGGCAGAGGGCTTTTTCCTGATGCTGGCCGCGCTGCTTCTGGGGCTCGCAGCCTATGCAGCCTACCGCATGACGCGGCGCGCCTCTGTCTTCAAGGAAGAGGATTACGAGGCCGTGTCCTACGCCCCGCTCAGCCCGAGCGCGACCCCCGTCGCCGTCACCTCCGCGCAGGAGTACTACTATGAAAACGCTGAGGAAAGTGGCACAGACGAGAGCGAAAGTCGCGACACCTGAAATTTCTGTCGCCCCGGAGGCGTTTTCGTCTTAACGACGGAACGCAGACGGAGAAGGGGCATGCGATGCTTTTGACCATTTCGCCCGAAGAGGTGCTCGAATACTGGCTCGACAAGCTCGGGCCCGAGGATTGGTATCGCGGCGGCGAGGATCTCGACACCGAGATCCGGACGCATTTCGAGGGCGCATGGGACATGGCCATGGAGGGCCGCCACGGCCTTTGGCTCACCTATCCGTCGGGCACGCTGGCCTACATCATCCTCATGGATCAGCTGCCCCGGAACATGTTCCGCGACACGGAGAAAGCCTTCGCCTCTGACCCCTACGCGCTGGCGGCCGCCAAGATGGCAATCGAGAAGGGCTGGGACATGAAGATCGACGAGCCCGCGCGACAGTTCTTCTACCTCCCGCTCATGCATGCCGAGAACCTCAGCGATCAGGACCGGGCGGTTCGCCTCTTTGCCACGCGGATGCCCGAGCACGGCAAGACCAATCTGGATCACGCCAAGGCGCACCGGGAGATCATCCGGCGCTATGGCCGCTTTCCCACGCGGAACGAGGCGCTTGGCCGACGCTTGACGGGTCCTGAGCGCGAATTTCTCGATCTCGGCGGGTACGGGCCCATCATCCGCGCGATCCAGGCGGCCTGAGGCGCGCTATGCGCCCCGCGCAAGGCGGGGTTTCTTCCCCTGCGTCATGCCACC
>JBCBME010000158.1:0-6124 GCA_039822945.1 Pseudomonadota bacterium | reverse complement strand
CCTCGGCGCGCTCAAGGTCGCGGCGGGCGAGATCGGCAAGCTGGTTGAGCTCACGTATCCGACCCTGCCTTTGCGCGAGGCTGGTTTGGGCGTCATTGAGAGCCTGCGCGCGCGGGTCCGCTTCAAACTTCAGAACCGGCCAATCGGGATCCTCGGCGGTGACATCTGAAAGCCGGAATCCCCCGTCTTGCAGCCAGCTTTGAATTGGGTCGCGAAAGCTCCCGCCCTCAAAGAGCGCGTCAGCGACACAGTACACTTCGAGGTCTACGACGCTCTTCAGAAGGCCTGCTTCCTGAAGTGCCTCCAAGAGCCAAAGCTCCGCCCCCAGGAGACTGATACGCAGGTAGAGAGGCACCGGGAGCGAATTTGGCTCAGGCAGCAGTTCAGCGGCGGGGGTTTCCGCTACCGTCGCGTCGCGGCTCACCTCCAGACCCGGCAACATCTCCATAATCTGCTCTGTCGGGGCCTCCAGGCTTCGAAGGCCGGGGAAGTTGTAGACCCGCAGGAGGTGTTCGGCCGCACCGCTGCCCGGAAGGTCAGTGAGAATGCGCGCGCGGTCTTCGCCAGCAAGCGCTTGCTCAATCTGCGCCGCGGTTAGTGGATCGGGCTCGATGACGACAAGCTGCTCAAGACCCTGAGACAACCAGTCCTCGCAGAGGCCGAGCTCCCCAGGGTCGAGTCCGATCATGATCGCTGTCTTGAAGCCGAGGTCGGCGTTCTTTGGTGTCATCTCTTTTGCCCGATAAGTATTTGTGCGAACGTTGCAAATCGAGGGCCAGACGGCAACCATGAGCCTTGGCCGATCTGCCCCTGTTTTCGACACGGCAGCAGCCAATCCGATCATCCGTTACCCTTGGCGTCGATCGGTCGAACCCCCGTGCTGGTCGGCCTAATCGCCAATGCTGAGCGATTATCTGCTTATAAATGAGGCAACCGACAGGACCAAAGCGTGCCCGGCGGCACGGGAGTTCTTTATCTTCAAGGGGCTGTCCTGTAGGGCTCCGCGCGACGCGAGGGTTAACGTGCTAGGTTACCAATGAAAAAAGCCATCATCACCGGTGTAACGGGCCAGGATGGATCTTACCTCGCTGAGTTTCTCTTGGCCAAAGGCTACGAGGTCCACGGGATCAAGCGCCGGGCGTCCCTCTTCAACACGCAGCGCGTCGATCACATCTACGAAGATCCCCATGTTGATAATGCCCGCTTTCGGCTGCATTACGGGGATCTGTCCGATACGTCGAACCTGACCCGCATCATCAGCCAGATTGAGCCAGACGAAATCTACAATCTCGGCGCGCAGAGCCACGTGGCGGTGAGTTTCGAGGCTCCTGAATACACTGCGGACGTTGATGCCATCGGGACGCTCCGGTTGCTCGAGGCCGTCCGCTTTCTTGGGCTGGAGCAAAAGACTCGGTTCTACCAGGCCTCCACGTCAGAGCTTTACGGGCTGGTGCAGGAGATCCCTCAGAAAGAGACGACCCCGTTCTACCCGCGCTCGCCCTATGCGGTGGCCAAGCTCTACAGCTACTGGATTACGGTGAATTACCGCGAGGCCTACGGGATGTATGCCTGCAACGGGATCCTCTTCAATCATGAGAGCCCGCGCCGGGGTGAGACATTCGTGACGCGCAAGATCACGCGCGGGCTGGCCAATATCGCGCAGGGGCTGGAGAGCTGCCTTTACATGGGCAACATGGATGCGCTCCGCGACTGGGGGCACGCTAAGGACTACGTCCGCATGCAGTGGATGATGCTTCAGCAGGAAGAGGCCCAGGACTTCGTGATTGCGACGGGCGTGCAATACTCGGTCCGCGACTTCATCACCTGGTCGGCCAAGGAGCTGGGGGTAACTCTGGAATTCTCGGGCGATGGTCTCGATGAGGTGGGCAAAGTGGCCGCGATCGAGGGGGACGATGCCCCAGCGCTGCGAGTTGGCGATGTGGTTGTGCGCGTCGACCCGCGCTATTTCCGCCCCGCCGAGGTCGAGACGTTGCTCGGTGATCCCACCAAGGCCAAGGAAAAGCTCGGCTGGGTGCCGGAGATCACCGTCCAGGAGATGTGCGCCGAGATGGTGTCTGCAGACCTCAAGGTTGCCAAGCGCCACGCGCTTTTGAAAGACCACGGCATGGATGTGCCCGTGAGCCTTGAAGACGGGTGATGCGGCGCGGTCGTCGCACAAGATGAAAGGAGCAGGCGGGTGCTTGTCTCACACACCAAAAAATTCATCTACATCAAGACGGTAAAGACCGCAGGCACCTCTGTGGAAGTGGCGTTGCAGGATTTCTGTCTGCCGCCGGACGTAGCGCTCCCCTCCGACAACACCGGCAGCGAAACTGTCATGAGTGACCACGGCATTGTCGGGGCGCGCGGAACGGGCGTAGCCAAAGCGCAGGATTGGTACAACCACATGCCTGCGAGCAAGATCAAAGCGCAGCTCGATCCCGCGATCTGGGAGGGCTACACCAAGATCTGCAACATTCGGAACCCGTGGGACAAAACGGTCTCCTGGTTTCACTTTCGCAACCCCGAGGTAAAGGCTCTGCCCAAGGAAGAGATCTTTGCGGCTTTCGCGGCCTTTATGACGCCGGATGACGCAGCGGATCTCTCGGTCGGCAAGGATACCCATATCTATTTCATCGCGGGCAAACCTGTGGCTGATACCTACATTCGCTACGATCACATGGCCGAGGATTACGCAAAGCTCTGCGCAGATCTCGATCTCGACGCGCCGCCGATCCCCGAGCTCAAAAGGGGCCCGCGTGGCAAACAAGCGATACCCTACCAAGAATATTACACCCCCGAGCTTCGGGATCTTGTTGGTGAACTTTTTGAAAAAGAGGTCGCGGCGTTCGGCTGGACCTTCTGAGCCATTTATTCGCCTTGGCCGGTGTTGCTGGCACCTGAGCGGCATGGGCGCAGACGACGCAAGGAAAGCAATCGCATGAAGCACATCGTGTTTGTATCAGGTGTCGCGCGCTCGGGAACAACCGCGCTTGTGCGGGTGCTCAACAAGCATCCCGGCTTCGTCGTGGGCATGGAGCGCTACTTTTATCCGATAAGGCGCAGTCAGATCACGCATGCCTACTTCGATCGCGAGCGCTTCCTCGATGTGCAGCCAGAAGACACCTACAACACGAGCCTGAGCACTGCTCATAAGGGCGAGGCCTACGACAGAGCCACATTCGTCGGCGACAAGTATCCCATGCTCTTTGAGCGGTTCGACTACATCTTGGAGACCTTTCCAGAAGCGCGTCAGATATATATCGCACGCAATCCTCTTTCGGTTGCGGAAAGCTACGAGGCTCGCCGCACTGATACCGAGGACGGCTGGAAGCGATCATGGGAGGATGGCTTGGCAGAATGGAATGCCAGTCTGAAGGCCGTGATGTCGCTCTCAGAGGAGACACTCCAGAGGTTCTACTTTATCCAGTATGAGGAGTTTTTCGGCTCTCCCCTCGCCATGAACCGCCTCTATGAGGCCTTTGGGTTGCACAGTCTGCGGGAGCAGGCGCTTCAGCCGTTCTGCGACAAGTTCGAGACCCTCAACAGCAGCCACATCCCGCGCCGCGATGACATCCGACAGCACGTGGCCCGATACGCGGACTGGTCGTCCTACCACGCGCTGCTTGACAGGATCGACGCGCAAAACGGCGCCGCCTGAGGAGCACGCATGACGAAGATCTATATCGCGGGGCACCGTGGCATGGTGGGGGGCGCGATCCTTCGCAGGCTGCAGGCACGGCAGGACGCGGGCGACGATCTGGAGCTATTGGTGCGCACCCATGGCGAGCTTGATCTCTCGAACCAGGCCGCGGTGCGCGATTTCATGCAGGCCGAGCGGCCCGATGTCGTGATCCTCGCGGCCGCCAAGGTGGGCGGCATCCATGCCAACAACACCTACCCCGCTGATTTCATTTATGAAAACCTGATGATCGAGTGCAATGTGATCCATCAGGCCTTTGAGGCGGGGGTCACAAAACTGCTCCAGCTGGGGTCATCGTGCATTTACCCAAGGGCCGTGGAGCAGCCGATGGCCGAAGACGCGCTCCTGACCGGGGTGCTCGAGCCCACAAACGAACCCTATGCCATCGCCAAAATCGCAGGCATCAAGCTCTGCGAGAGCTACAATCGCCAGCACGGGGTAGACTACCGATCTGTCATGCCCACGAACCTTTACGGGCCGGGTGACAATTTCCATCCCGAGAACTCCCACGTGCTGCCGGCCCTCATCCGCCGCTTTCACGAAGCGCGGGAGGCGGGTGCGCCCGAGGTGGTGATCTGGGGCTCGGGCAAGCCCATGCGCGAATTCCTCCATGTCGATGACATGGCCGAGGCGAGCCTCTTCGTGCTCGAGCTTGAGAAACCGGTCTACGAGGCCAACACGCAGCCGATGCTCAGCCACATCAATGTGGGCACGGGAACCGACGTCACCATCATGGAACTGGCGCAGATGGTGGCAGAGGTCACCGGATTTGCTGGCCGCGTGGGCAATGACCCGAGCAAGCCCGACGGCACCATGCGAAAACTCATGGATGTCAGCCGTCTTGCCGATATGGGCTGGACCGCGAAGATCGATTTGAAGGATGGTATCCGGGAGACCTACGGCTGGTTCCTCGACAATCAGGATGCTTTCCGCGGCTGATCCTAGGAAACGAACGCCCTCTCGGAGGCTTAAGACATGACCCGCGCCATTCACCCTCTTCTTTTGTGCGGCGGCTCGGGGACGCGGCTTTGGCCCCTGTCCCGCAAAAGCTACCCCAAGCAGTTCGCGCAGCTCACGGGTGAAGAAAGCTTGTTTCAGGCCTCCGCTCGGCGCCTTTCGGGTGAGGGCTTTGCCGCACCGATGGTGATCACGGGGTCTGATTTTCGGTTCATCGTGCTGGAGCAATTGGCGGCGATCGAGATTGCACCTGCCCAGACGCTCATTGAGCCGGAAGGGCGCAACACGGCGCCTGCGATCCTTGCCGCGGCTCTGGCGCTCGAGGCCAAAAGCCCCGGTGCACTCATGCTCGTGGCCCCGTCTGACCACGTCATCCCGGACGCAGAGGCCTTCCGCGGGGCCGTGCAGGCGGCGTCCGGTGCTGCGGAGGCTGGCCAGATGGTCACCTTTGGCATCCGGCCCGACCGGCCGGAAACGGGCTACGGTTGGCTTGCGCTTTCTGAAAAACCTGACGCCGCGTTTTCTCCCGTTCCGCAGCTCCTCAAGGCCTTCGTGGAGAAACCGGATGCCGAAAAAGCGCAGGTCCTTTTGTCGGGCGGTGAGCACCTCTGGAATGCCGGGATCTTCCTCCTTTCCACGGCGACCCTGATCGAGGCCTTCGCGTCTTACGCACCGATGATGCTGGCCCACGCGCGGCGCGCGGTTGAGGCCGCCGAGCTTGATCTCGGGTTCACCCGCCTTGATCCGGAGGCGTGGAGCGCGATCGACGACATTTCGATTGACTTTGCGATCATGGAAAAGGCCGACAATCTGGCAGTGGTTCCTTATGGTGGGAGCTGGTCGGACCTCGGCGGTTGGGACGCTGTGTGGCGTGACAGTGGCCCTGATGCACAGGGCGTTGTCACCAATGGCCCCGCCACGGCACTCGATTGCTCCGACACGCTATTGCGCGCTGAGGTGGGCAGCCAGGAGCTTGTGGGTATCGGGCTCAAGGATGTGATCGCTGTGGCGATGCCGGACGCCGTATTGGTGGCCCACAAGGACCACGCTCAGGACGTCAAGAAAGCGGTCGCGGCCCTGAAGGAAAAGGGTGCCGTTCAGGCCGAAACCCTGCCCCGCGATTACCGCCCCTGGGGCTGGTATGAGAGCCTTGTTGTGGGCAGTCGCTTTCAGGTGAAGCGGATTCACGTGCACCCTGGGGCCGCGCTCAGCCTACAGAGCCATCACCACCGGTCAGAGCATTGGATCGTGGTGGAAGGCACCGCCAAGGTGACGGTCGATGAACGCGTCGAGCTCGTGAGCGAGAACCAATCGATCTACATCCCACTCGGCGCTGTCCATAGAATGGAAAACCCCGGCAAAGTACCGATGGTCCTCATCGAGGTTCAAACAGGGGCCTATCTCGGCGAGGATGACATTATCCGCTATGAGGATCTCTATGCCCGTGGCGAAGGCGCCAAGGGC
>JBCBME010000157.1:0-6207 GCA_039822945.1 Pseudomonadota bacterium | reverse complement strand
CGGACATAGCCCCATCGCGGCTCCCACCCGCCTTGGGGGGCCGAGGCGAAGTAGCGCGGGACCTCCCCCCAAAGCGGCGATTGCGCGCCGCGCGCGCCGCCGGGGTGAAACATCTGCCAGACGCGCTCGGAATTGACCTTGGTCATGCGCACGCAGCCGTGGCTGTCGGCCCGGCCAAGCCGCGAATACATCCTGTTGGTGGTCCCGTGCATCGCCACGCCAGACGCCCGACCGGAGGAATAGTGCAGATCGATGTAGATCGAATTGTACATCCCCGTTGAGCCCCAACCCTTGCGGTGGCGGTGATTGCGCTCATCGACGTTGAAGATCCCCAGCGGGGTCGGCCCGGCGCGCCGCTCCCCGGGATAATGGCGGCCCGTCGAGACGGGCCACGAATAGGGTGGCGCCTCACCCTCCGCGAGGCCCTGGCGTGCCCAGAACTCCGGATCGCTCAACGCCACGCGCCAGTGCCGCGCACCGGGGGCAACACGCTCGAGCACCCACATCTTTTGCGCCCCACCGCCCGAGGTGGCCGTATTGACGTAAATCACATGGGAATAGGCGTCGTCGATCTGAGAGGGGGGGACAAAGGCCGTCTTCGGGTTGAGCGCGCCGGGTTGTCCCAGCGCCTCCAGATAGCTGATCCCATAGGTCTGGCTCTCAAGAGCCAATGCGCCTTGCGGCAGGGCGACCACGCTCAAACCAGCGAGAGTTCGGGTGAGAAAAGACCGACGGTCCATACCATTTATCATCTAATTTATTCCCAGTACTTGGTGCAAAAACGCGCGGGTCTGACCAAAAAGATCAGCCGGGGCGAAGCGCCCTTTCAATTCCTCCGCTGCAACAACGAATTCAATTATCGAGTCATCAACGCTTCCAAAGTCCGGCATCTCAAAGATCCAGTCAAGAAAACGTTCCCCGGAGAAAAGCCACGCCGCGATAAGGGCAACGTTGAGCGTCAGGATAAAAATGACCTGCTGCCGCGCCGTCTTTGCGGGTGGAATTTCGTTTTGGTCGCTCTTTTCAGGGGGCATTTCCGCGACCTCAGAATTGGAAATAGATAAAGGGTGCCATGCCCTCTTGGGCCGTGGCAAAACAGAGCCATACGCCCGCAATGAGAACGAGCGCCTGCGCAATGGCTGGCAGCCGGGCGAGCAGGCCCACGGCGCCGCTGAGCCCGCGCTCGGGCAAGGCATTCATGGCAAATCCCACGGCGATGAGCGCGAGGCCGAACGGGCTGAGCGCGACGGCTGCAAACCCGTCGAGCCGCGCAAAGGCCGCAAAGACCTGCACCATCTCGCCAAAGCTCTCAGCACGAAACGGCACCCAGAGCGCAAAGACAAACAGGACCACAAAGAGCGTGCCGAGCCAGCTCTTCGATGCGCCCCACCTCCGTTCCATCGCGAGGCCTGCACCGTGGACAAACCCCCAGATCAGGAAATTCCAGCCTGCCCCGTGCCAGAGCCCTGCGAGCGTCATCGTCCCGATCAGAACGCTCGCCTGCCGCCGCGGCCCGCCGGTATTCCCGCCGAGCGGGATGTAGAGGTAATCCCGGATCCAGGTGGACAGCGAGATGTGCCAGCGCTGCCAGAACTCCCGCAGGCTCCGGGCCCGGTAGGGCTGCCGGAAGTTGGCCGGAAAGCGATACCCCAGAAGCAGAGCGACCCCGATCGCGATGTCCGAATACCCCGAGAAATCACAATAGATCTGAATGCCATAGCCGAGAAATGCCGCCGTCGCCGTCAGCGCGTCTTGCCCGTCAGGCAGCGCGTAAAAGGGGTCGACCACGCTCACCGCAAGATAGTTGGCCACCACCATTTTCTTGAAGAGCCCGATGAGGATGAGCACCACCGCCTCGGCCCGGATCGGAGCCGTGGGGACCCGCGGCGCATCAATCTGCGGCAGAAAATCCGAGGCTCGCACGATGGGGCCCGCCACCAGCTGCGGGAAAAACGAGATGTAGAGAAAGATATCAGCCGGGTTGCGCCGCGCTGGCACGATGCCGCGATCCACATCGATGACGTAGCTGATCGCCTGAAAGATATAAAACGAAATGCCCACCGGCAGGATGACAGAGATCCAGACCCAGTCGCGCCCGAGCCCCACACCCTCCAAAAGCTGCTGGAGCGAGAGGGCGAAGAAGTTGAAATACTTGAAAAATCCCAGGAGCCCGAGAAGCGCGATCAGGCTCAGCCACAGCGCGGCCTTGCGGTAGCGCGTGCGTGTGACGGCCAGCCCGCCCAGATACGCGGTGGCCGACACCGCGAGCATCAGCAGCAGAAAGCGCGCGTCCCAGGCCGCATAAAAGCAGTAGGACGCCACCAGAAGCAGCGCCTTGCGCCACGCCGCGAGGCCAAAGGCCACCGCATTCAGGGCCAGCACGACCCCGAAGAACAAGATGAATTCCAGGGTCGGAAAAAGCACGTGTCGTCGTTACTGAAGCGCGGCCAAAAGAGCGTCCGAGCGCCCGAACATCGATGGGATGCGGGTTTCCATCTGATCAAGCAGGCGGTCCACCACGAGCTTGTAGCCCTCGCCCGTGAAGTGCGATCCGTCATTGGTGCGGATCGAGATGATGCGACCGCCCACATCGGCCTGCCGCTGGTAGCGGCCGTCATCGGTGGCGGTGAATTCCGCAATGGGCAGATAGACCGCGCCACTGGCCTCGGCCTCCGCCTTGTAGAGCGGGTTCACATGGGTGAGATGGTTGTTGAGGTTCGTGTTCCGGTCAGGCCCCGGGCCCAGCCAGTAGAGCGCGGCGTCGGCCTCATCCGCCACCGTCAGGATGTTCCGGATCTCTTCGACATAGGCCACGTCCCAGGCCTCGGTGCCGAAAGTGATGCGCTCGTCCGGGCGGATGACCGATTGCATGTCATTGGCGCCGAAATGGGCCACGACGATATCGGGGCGGTCCGCGCTCGCCATGGAGCGGAACGCAGCTGGCCAATCGTAGTAATCCTTGCGCGAAAGCCCCGTGGAGGAGCGCGCCCGGTTGGCGACCACGGCGTTGAGCCCGCGCTCTTCCACCTGCGTGCGCAAAAAGATCCCCACGCCAAATCCGAGGCTGTCTCCGATGACGAGGATGCGCGCTGGGTCTTCGGCGGTGAACGTGCGCCCAGGCACGCGCGGCAGTTGCGGGCCCGCTGTCTGCACCGGGGTCGCCAGAAAGCCGTCTGCGAGATCCTGCGCCCGCGACGGCGCACAGGCATGGCACATCATGGTCACTGCGAGCGCCAAAAGCACCCGGCAGGGCCCAGACAAGGCGCCTCTACTGAAGATCGACATTTTCAAGCGTCACCTGCCGGTCCTGGCGCGTCAGAAGGCGGCCGAGGTCATTGAAAATGGTGCCGAGCACGTGGTCATAGCCCGCGGTCGTGAAGTGGATCTGATCGGTGGCGCGCATCTGCTGGCGGCGTCCATCGATCACGCCAGACATGGCGAATTGTCCGGTCCCGTAGGTGGTGGCGTCGTGGATGTCCTGATAGCTGGCCTTGGTGTTTGAAAGCGACGCCTCGAGAAGCGCGGAGATCTCCCGGTAGGACGGCTCGAGCCGGCTCGCCCCCACGATGGGAAGGCCAAACCAGATCACCGCCGTCGCCCTGTCTGCAAGCCCCGCGGCAAGCGACGTGGCCCGCGTGCTGTAAGCGGTCGTCCATTCCGGCGTGCCAAACGAGGCACGGGTCGCGCCCTCACGGATGAAGGTGATGTCGTTTGCGCCGATCTGCACGATGACGATGTCGGTCGTGGGCGTGTTGGCCTGCGAGGGCGTCGCCTGCTCATAGCGCGCCAGCCACGTCTCAGGCGCTGATTTGGTGAGACCGTCAGAGACCTGTGTGAGACGGATCACCTCCATCTCCGGGCACCGCGCAAAGACGCGGTAGAGCGATCCCCAAAGCCCGTCGGCGAGGCTATCCCCCAGCACCACGAGGCGCGTCTGCGAGACGGGGCAGGGGATGTTGGCAATGGCGCCCGCGCGCACCTCCGGAGCGGGCCCAAAAGAGAGGCCAACCGCGAGCGCAAGCGCAGCAATCCAAGACACTTTCACCATCTACGTCACTCCTCGGCTCAGCTGTTTTCTGTCAGCGTCTCGGCAAAGGCCTGCACGGCCGACACCGTGGAGGGGCCTGCGATCCCGTCGAGCTGGCCGCGATAGACCCCCTCGGTCCGCAGACGCTCCTGCACGGAGCGCACGACATCGGGGTGCCGCGAGCCAAGCTGCGTCGTCAGCCGCTCCCGCGCGGTGGGGTCGCTCCGCAAGAGCGCGGACCAGTAGAGATCTGCGGCCCGACCGGGATCGAGATCTGTGCCCCGGCCCTGCTCATGGAGCTCCGCGAGGAACGAATAGGCGTGCAGGTAGCCTTGCTTGACCGACTGCCCGAGCCACGTCACCGCCCGGCTTTCATCGGCATCAACGCCAGACCCTGTGAGGTAGAAATAGCCCACGAAGAACTGCGCCAGCGCATTCCCCTGATCGGCGAGCGCAGAGGCGAGCACAAAGGCATCGCCCGCGTCCTTCCCGGCCACGAGGTTCTTGGAATAGAGCACTGTGAGGAGCTCTTGCGAGAGCCAGTCGCCCCGCTCCGCCCCTGCAGAGGCAAGCTTTTCAGCGGTCTCGAGATCCACCTCACCGGCACCGGCCGGCGCGTAGTGGGTATAGGCCAAAAGCCCGTAAGCCGCCGGAACGCCCGCCTCGACACCCAGCGTGTAGGCGCTGCGCGCGAGGGCCACATCGCCCGCGGCGTGATCGATCCGGCCGATCATCGTCTTGAGCGCCGGGTCCTCCGGGAACTCGGCCAGAGCCGTGGTGCAGGCCTGGCGCGCGCTGGCCTGGTCGATCGCTTCGAGCTTGCGGGGGCCTTGCGTCTGCGGCAGGCCCGCAGCGGCAAAGCACGGCGCGGAGACCTGCGCCCGCAACACCTCACGCTCGATCAGCGCCTCGATCTCTGCAAGCCTTCGCACAGCGTGCAGTTCCTCAAGTAGGCCTGCATCACGGTGCTGTTGCCGCTCATCTTCGCGGTCTCAAGCGCCTCGAGCTCGGCCTGATAGGCGGCATCGTTTTCGAGCTCATCGATGAGCGCGCGGGCCCGATCCTCCTCGGCGCAGGCGATGCAGGTGTCCACGTAGGCGCGCAAAGCTTTCATGTCGCGCTTGGCGGCGGCTGTGGCAAAGTTCGCAGCCTCCTGGTCAAAGGCCGCCTCGGCCGCAACCATGCGCTCGATCTTGGCCTCGGCCTCCTCGCGGAACGAGCACAGCGTGCAATTGGCAAGATAGATGCGCAGCCGGGCCTGATCGGTGTCGGCCGAGATCTGCGTCCAGACCTCTTCCTCCAGCTGGCTCGCTAATTCGAACTGCCGCATATAGGCCAGCCGGTCGGTCAGAGCGCCTTCGTTGGGGCAGTAGACGCAGGTGTCGAGAAAGGCCTGAAGCTCTGACTGCTCATCGCTTTCCAGCAGAAAGAGCGCCTCGAAGGTCTCGTGGTAAAGCTGCGTCTCAAGCTCCGAGAAGCCCGGTAGTCCCGCATGGCTCACGAGTGGTGCCGAATCCTCATCACCCGACTTCAGAATGATGGAGTACTTGGGGCCGCAGGCATTTTCGCGCAGGCTCACCCGGTGGAGCGCGGCGCTCAGGAAATCGTTCACCTCTTCCACCGAGGAGATCGCATCGTCATTGCCAAAGGGCGCGCGATCCGCGACGCCCGTCACGATCGGGTAGTGGATGGCGCGGCTCACATCATGGGTGCAGGTGCCGGTTTGCGCGTCGTCCGAAATCATGACCACCAGCACGTCAAAGCCGGAGGCCCCCACAGCTCCCTGAAGCTCCGCCATGGAGACCGGGAAAAGCTGCTTTGGATCTTCAACTCGCAAAAACGCGATCCGGCGATGTTCGGGATTGAAGGCGTCCACCAAGGCCGACAGCCGGGCGGAGAATTCGCCCGCGTCGAGCATGTTGTCGGAAATGCCGATCTGTAGCCCGTTTTCACCCTCATCGAGCGAGATATCCGTCACGAGGAAAAACTGCTCGAATTGCGCGTCACCCGCGCCCGGGGTCGTGACAAACGTTGAGACGGGATTGGACCGCAAAAGAGCGCCAAAGACTTCATTGATGGCCGCATCCGGCGCAGGCAGATGCGCCATTTCCAAGACCGGCATATCCGCAGGCAATGGGCCGGGCGCCCCCTCTGTCGGGTCAGCCCCGATAAACAAAAGC
>JBCBME010000156.1:0-6229 GCA_039822945.1 Pseudomonadota bacterium | reverse complement strand
GGGCCGGATCGCCCATCGTTCCATGATCCGCGGCAGCAAAGCCTCCAGCGCCTGCATCAACGGTTCGGCAAAAGGCCCTGTGCCCTCATTATCAAGCTCGATCCCGATGGAGCGGGAATTCATGTCCGCCTGCCCGCGCCATGCGCCCGCGCCCGCGTGCCATGCGCGCATCTCTTCGGCGACGAGCTGTGTCACCGCGCCCGACCGCGCCAAAAGGTAGTGGGCAGAAACCTCAAAGGCTGGATCGCTCAGCCGCGCTTCCGCAGCAGCGGCGGAGGCCATGGCCGTGTAGTGCAGGACGATGTAGCGCGGCGCGAGTCCGTCGCGGCGCGGCCCGAAATTCGGCGACGAGGCCTGACGGATCAGTTGCGCACCACGCGAAACGGCGCGGGATCCCACTGGCAGGCAAATCCGTCGCCATCGGGATCAAGGCCCTGCCGGTCCCGCTCGGGCCCACCCGCAGCGAGGAAGGCCTGCTGCGCCTGATCGGCACTGGGGTACTGCGCGCAGCGGCGCAGGTGGCGCGCCTGGCTCGTCAGCCCCGAGCGTCGGTAGATGCTTTGGCCCACCACGTTCGAGGTGTTGAGCGCGTATTGCACGATGTTCGGGCCAGCCCCCGCGCGGGACGGAAGTGGCGTCACCGCTGCAACCTCAAAGCTCTGGCGGTTCTGCTCGAGACGCGCGGCATCGCTTTCAATTGTCTCGCGGCTGGAGACAGCGTCGAAATTCTGCTCGTCCGAAATCCCTGCGGGTCGCGGCTGCGTTGGTACAGCGGTGGCAGGCGCGGGCTGCTCAGCCGTCACGATCGCCAGGGGTGCGGTTTCCACGGGCGCGGGCGCTGCGACAGCGTCTGTGATGGACTGGGGCAAGGGCGCGGGGCCGGGCTCTGGTGAAGGCGCGGGCGCGGCAGTCACTTGCTCCTCAGAGACGACGGGCCCGGGGATCACGGGCTGCGCCTCGACTGGGGCACCCGGGAGAGTGTTTGGGGCCGTGTTCGGGACGGTCGACTGAATGAGGGCCCGCTCGCGCGCGGCCTGTGCCGCGCGAAACTCTTCGATACTGCCAAAGCCGACCCCTGCCCCGCTGTCCGGGATGGCCGGTGCGCAGGCCGATAGGGCCACCAAGCTCAGTGCTGCAAATACCCGCATCTCTACCTCATGGTTTCTTGCGGCTACGATACATGCTCTTGCCCGCCACCGCCACTGCCGCAACGAGCCCTTGAGCGCGGTGTTACCACCACGCCTCGGGACGTGCCGAAAAGCCTGCGGCCTCCTCGAGCGCATAGGCCGTGTTGAGGAGATCGCCTTCCTCCCACGGACGCCCGATCAGCTGAAGCCCGAGCGGCAGCCCATCTGCATCGAGCCCGGCAGGCACGGAGATGCCCGGCAGACCGGCAAGGTTGACCGTCACGGTGAAGACGTCGTTGAGGTACATCTGCACCGGATCGTCAAACGTCTTGCCCAGATCGAACGCTGCCGAGGGTGTCGCGGGCGTCAGGATCGCATCGACGCCTGCCGCAAAAACATCGTCGAAGTCTTTCTTGATGAGCGCCCGCACCCGGCGTGCACGGTTGTAGTATGCATCGTAAAAGCCCGCGCTGAGCACGTAAGTGCCCACCATCACGCGGCGCTGCACCTCCGCGCCAAATCCCTCGGCGCGGGTCTTCTCGTACATCTCCACGATGCCGTCGCCCTTATCGAGCTTGGCGCGGTGGCCAAAGCGGACACCGTCATAGCGCGCAAGGTTGGACGACGCCTCCGCCGGGGCGATCACGTAGTAAGCGGGCAGCGCGTATTTCGTGTGGGGCAGCGTCACGTCGCGGATCTCTGCGCCCGCATCTTTCAGCATGGCGGTGCCGTCGGCCCAGAGCTTTTCGATCTCGGCGGGCATCCCCTCCATTCGGTATTCCTTGGGGATGCCGATCACCTTGCCCCGGATGTCGCCGGTGAGCGCGGCCTCGAAATCGGGCACGGGGAGGTCTGCGCTCGTGGAATCCTTCGGGTCATGGCCCGCCATGGCGGTGAGCATGATGGCATTGTCGCGCACCGTGCGCGCCATCGGCCCCGCCTGATCGAGGGAGGAGGCAAAGGCCACGATCCCCCAGCGCGAGACGCGGCCATAGGTGGGCTTGAGCCCGGTGATGCCGGTAAAGGCCGCGGGCTGGCGGATTGAGCCACCGGTATCTGTGCCCGTCGCACCGAGGCAGAGACCTGCGGCCACCGCAGAGGCCGAGCCGCCAGAGGAGCCACCCGGCGTCAGCTCCGCCCCATCGGCGCGCTTCCACGGGTTCACCGCGTTGCCGTAAACGGACGTCTCGTTCGACGAGCCCATGGCGAATTCATCCATGTTGAGCTTGCCCAGCATCACCGCGCCCGCGCCAAAGAGCTGGGCGGTGACCGTGCTCTCATATTCAGGCTTGAAGCCTTCTAGGATCTTGGAGGCCGCCTGCGAGGGCACCCCCTTCGTGCAGAAGAGGTCCTTGATGCCCACGGGGATGCCGCACATCGCAGGCGCGTCGCCGCCCTTGATGCGGGCGTCGGCCTTCGCGGCCTGCGCGCGGGCGATCTCGGGCGTGTGGTGCACGAAGGCGCCCAGCGCGCCCGCGGCCTCGACAGCAGACAGGCAGGCCTCGGTGAGCTCGACAGCCGTGACATCGCCCGCACGCAGCGCGTCCCGGGCCCCCGCGATTGTGAGTTTCGAAATCTCGGTCATTCCACCACCTTTGGCACGGCGAAAAAGCCCTCGCGCGCGTCGGGCGCATTGGCGAGCACGGCCTCGGCCTGCGAGCCGTCTGTCACCACGTCCTCCCGGCGCTTCAGGCGCATCGGCGTGACGGAGACCATGGGCTCGACGCCCTCCACATCCACTTCGCCCAACTGCTCGATGAACCCGAGGATGGCGCTGAAATCCTCAGCGAGGGCGGGAAGCTGCTCCTCCTCCACGCGGATGCGGGCGAGCTTTGCGACCTTGGCGGCGGTCTCTGTGTCGATGGCCATGATGTCCTCCGAATGCGTCGGCGCGTCCTAGCTTGCGGGCCCGGCCTTGCCAACCATGTGACGGCGATAAACCTCGATCATCCAGCCCAGCATGATGCCGTTGAGGATGTGCCAGAGGAAATGCGAGCCGAGCGGGACGGCCTCGCATATGATTTCATCGACAGAGCGCAGCGAGATCGACACGCAGAGGATCCCGGCTCCGATGAGCATGCCACGCGCGGTGGCCTGGCTCTCTCGGGCCACGAGCGGCGCGAAAAGCACCAGCAGGATCGGCACCGTCCAGTAGAAGTTCGAGATCCCGAAGAACGGCAGGCGTGAGATGACGGGCACCACCAGCGCGGCGAAGGGGATAAAGCTCAGCATCAAGAGCGCTGCCCCCCACCACGGCCAACGCAGAAAGTGCAAGCCCACCGTAAAGAGATAGGCTAGGATAAAAAGCCCGATGGGCACGACATCGGCTGTTACCGCCCAAACGGTCGCATGGGTGTGAAAGAGGTAGGAGCCCACCCCGATCGCCGCGAGGATCACGACGAGAAGCGTGGCGATGGGCAGGTTCTCCCCCCATACCCGCCGCCACATGATGAAGGCGGCAATCAGAAACGCGGCGTTCGTGACGGCGTTCACGGGCTCAGACCAATAGGTGAAATCCACCCGCTCGCAGTAGCCGTCCATCTGCTCTGACCAGTCCATTGCCGCGCTTCCCTTCCGTGTTACGCTCTCCGGCAACATAGGGAGGATGACATGAAACTCACATGGCTCGGCCACGGAAGCTGGCGGCTCGACATCGAAGATCAGGTGCTGCTCATCGACCCCTGGCTCGACGGCAACCCGATGATGGAGGGTCAGGATGCCGCCGCCGCCACGGCGGGCGCCACGCATATCCTCGCCACGCATGGCCATTTCGACCATGTGAATGGCCTTGCCGCGCTCTCCAAGGATGCGGGCGTGCCGGTCTCTGGCATGGTCGAGCTGCATGGCCACCTGACGGGGGCGGGCGCCGTGGCTGGCCATGGCTTCAACAAGGGTGGCACGATCACGCTGGGCGCGGTACGCGTGGCGATGGTGCCTGCGTCCCACTCCTCCTCGATCGGGGAGAAGGGGTTTTACGCGGGCGACCCCACAGGCTTCATGATCACCGGCGAGGGCAAGACGCTTTATTTCTCGGGCGACACAGGCATCATGGCCGACATGGAGTGGATGGGCGACCTCTACAAACCCGAGATCGGCATCCTCTGCGCGGGGGGCTACTACACGATGGGGATGGAGGAGGCGGCCTACGCGGCCAAACGCTATTTCAACTTCAAGACGGTCATTCCCCAGCACTACCGCACCTTCCCGGCGCTGGAGCAGTCCGCCGATGCGCTGAAGGCCGGCCTCCCCGGCGTCGACGTCCGCGAGCCAGAGGTGATGACCGCGATCGAGCCCTAGCGCCGCGCCTGAAAGAACGCGGTGAGGAGCTCTGTGGCCTCCCGCGCCATGATCCCGTCGTAGATCTCGGGCACGTGGTGCGCTTGGCTGTGGGAGAAGACCCGGGGGCCCTGCTCCACCCCGCCCGATTTTGGATCCGACGCCCCGTAGTAGAGCCGTGCGATCCGCGCGGCCGAAATGGCGGCCGCACACATTGGGCAGGGCTCGAGCGTCACGTAGAGATCGCAGCCTGTCAGGCGCTCTGATCCAAGCGCGGCACAGCCCGCGCGGATTACACGCATCTCTGCATGAGCCGTGGGATCGCTCAGCGCGCGCATGGCGTTGGGGGCTTCGGCGATCACGTCTCCGTCCGGGCCGACGAGGACGGCGCCTACCGGCACCTCGCCCGCTTGGGAGGCCTCGCGCGCAAGCCTGAGTGCTCGCACCATGTGGGGGAAACGATCCATGGCCTGCCATGACACCGCCCTTGGCGCGCGGCAAGGGGTAGGATAACGGGCTCCCATGGCAGCAGACACTCCTCCCCCCGGCGAGCGGATCGCAAAGGTCTTGGCGCGCGCAGGCGTCGCCTCTCGGCGCGGCGCAGAGGAGATCATTGCCGCGGGCCGCGTTGCCGTGAATGGCAAGGTGCTGGAGAGCCCCGCGCTCAACGTCACACCAGCCGACAAGATCACCGTGGACGGCCAGCCCCTCAAGGAGCCCGAGCCCGCGCGGCTTTGGCTCTACCACAAGCCCGCGGGCCTCGTGACGACGGAGCGCGACGAGAAAGGCCGCGACACCGTCTTTGCCAACCTGCCAGAGCATCTGCCGCGGGTGATGAGTGTGGGCCGCCTCGATCTCAATTCCGAGGGGCTCCTTCTTTTGACAAATGACGGCGATCTCAAGCGCAAGCTCGAGCTGCCCTCGACAGGCTGGCTCCGGCGCTACCGCGTGCGCGTCAATGGCAGCCCGAAGGACGATGCGCTCGAGCCGCTGCGGATGGGGATCGAGATCGAGGGCGAGCGCTTTCAGCCGATGCAGGTGACGCTCGACCGCCAGCAAGGCGCCAATGCCTGGCTCACCATTTCGCTCCGTGAAGGCAAAAATCGCGAGATCCGCCTTGCGGCAGAGGCAATCGGGCTCACCGTCAACCGCCTGATCCGCGTGAGCTACGGCCCCTTCCAGCTGCGCGAGCTCAAAGCGGGCGAAGTGGAGGAAGTGCGCCAGCGTGTCCTCGCCGACCAGATGGGCTGGTCGAAGAAGCCAAAACTGCAGCCACGCTCCAGACGCCGCCCGAACGGCGCGCCTTCACGCCGCACCTGAGCCGCGCGGCGCCCGCGAGATGCGGGGAAAATGCACCCAGCTTTCCCCAGCACGCAGGCGGCGCTTTGTTTTGAGCGCGCCCCAAGGTAAGCCTCTGACAACTGGCAAAGGGGACCGCAATGCTCGAGCTCATCACGTTTGAAAATCTGGGCAATCTCTTGATGCTCTGCTTCCTGCAGGCGGTGCTCGGGTTCGACAACCTGCTCTACATCTCCATCGAGTCTCAGCGGGCCCCAGTGGCCCAGCAGCGGGCCGTGCGGTTTTGGGGGATCGTGATCGCGGTGGCGCTCCGGATCGTGCTCCTTTTCACGATGGTCCAGCTGCTCGATGCGCTCGCCGCACCCTTCTATGTCTTTGACTGGGAGGGGGTGATCGAAGGCGGGGTCAACTTTGCCACCATCGTCTTCTTTTTCGGCGGGATCTTCATCATCTATACGGCCGTTAAAGAGATCGGGCACCTGCTCAGCATCGAGCACTTACACACTGATGTTGAAGGAAAAACCGGC
>JBCBME010000155.1:0-6241 GCA_039822945.1 Pseudomonadota bacterium | reverse complement strand
AGCCCGGCATCGAGACTCGCGAGGATGTGGTCAACGTCGCCTTCTGATATCGTAAGTGCTGGAGACATCATGATGTTGTGCCCGGAGACGCGCACCATAGTCCCCGCCTCATAGGTCGCGCGACCGAGGCGGCCCATGGTGCCCGAGTCCATCGGTGTCTTATCGGCGCGATCCGACACGATCTCGAGAGCAGTCATCAGGCCATGGCCGCCGCGGACGTCACCGATGATGTCGTGCTTCTCTTTGAGGGCCACGACGCCCTTGAAAAGCTGTGTGCCGCGGGCCGCGGCATTGGTTTTGACATCGAGCCGCTCGATTTCTTCCAGACAGGCCACGACGGCCGCTGCGCCAACGGGATGGGCTGAGTAGGTATAGCCGTGATAGATGCTGCCCTCGCCGGACTGGTCGCTTTCGAATGCATCGGCGACGTTCTCGCTCACGAGGCAGGCCCCGACGGGGAAGTAGGCCGATGTGATGCCTTTGGCTGTGCACATCATGTCGGGCTTCACCCCCCAGTGGCGGGAGCCGGAGGCGTGACCGGTGCGGCCAAACCCAGTGATAACCTCATCAGCGATCATCAGGATCCCGTAGCGATCGCAAACCTCGCGCATGAGCGGCATGAACGTGTCATCCGGGACGATCACGCCGCCTGCTCCCTGGATCGGCTCCATGATGAAGGCCGCAATTGTGCCTGCGCCCTGGAATTCCACCTCATCGACAAAGGCTGCCGCGATGTTCTGCGCGAGCTTGGCCGGATCGGTCTCCTGAAATGGGTTCCGGTAGGGATAGGGTGAGGGCAAGTGATGGCAGCCAGCAAGTAGTGGTTCATAGGCCGTGCGGAAGCGGTTGTTGCCGTTCACACTCGCGCCGCCGAAATGGGTGCCGTGGTAGCCTTTTTTCAGGCTCAGAAACTTTGTGCGTGCAGCTTCGCCACGCAGCCTGTGGTACTGCCGGGCCAAGCGGAGCGCCGTCTCGACGCTGTCGGACCCTCCCGAGGTGAAGAACGCGCGGGCCATCCCGTCCTGGGCGAAATAGTCCGTGACGGCATGTGCGGCCTCAATGGCAGGTGGGTTCGTCGTCCCCCCGAAGGCGGAGTAGTAGGGCAGCTTGGCCAGTTGCTCGGAGATTGCATCCTTTATGCGGTCATTCGAATAGCCGAGATTGGCGCACCAGAGGCCGCCCACGGCATCGACCGCGGTGTGCCCATCGATATCGGTGATGGTGACGCCCTCGGCGCTTTCAATGATGGTGGGCGTGTTGGCTTGCATGTCCCCGGGATGGGCCATGGGATGCCAGAGCCTTTGGGCATTCTGAGCGCGGGTGAAGGCGTGGTCTTTCATGGGCGGGCCTTTGCGAGCGGGGTGAGGGCGGGATGCCTCCGGCGGGAGTATTTCTAGAAAGATGAGGGCATGGCTTGGGCGAGCATAGGGGCATTCAGCTGATCAGGTAAGGCGTCTCAAACCAGTGTTCTTCGAGATTTGCGGAGGGGCCAATCCGGTCGATCACGGCGAAAAGGCCGGGGGCGTAGAGGGGTGTGAGAACGCCGTGCCACGTACCGCGGTGGTAATTGACGGCCTGGCCCGGAACGGTCGTGAAGGCCAGCGGTGTGCCTGGTGTGCCGCCCTCGTCTGGGGCCACCACCACCAGAAAGGGATGCTCTGACATGGGGATGAAGGCCTGGGAGCCCTCGGGATGCCGTTCCATCATATCGAGTGTGTAGGGCAGCGCGCGGGGCGTTGCCTTAAAAAGGCTGAGCCCGGCCCGGCCGTGTCCCTTCTCGCCCCCGAAATCGAGGGTGGCACGGTCGTGGTGGCGCTCGCAGAGGCCCTGATTGATCAGCTTGTCATGAGGCCCCGTGGCGTCGAGCACGTCACCGAAGGGCGCGAAGGCTTCAGCCGTCAGGGGGGCCGCGCGGATCACGGCAGAACGAGACCCGGGTGGCGGTTGACGTCCTTGTAGAGCAGGTAGCGGAAGGGCACGTCACCGGCCGCATAGCAAGCCTGCGGGCAAAAGGCGCGGAGCCACAGGAAATCGCCCTCTTCCACCTCGACCCAGTCTTCGTTGAGGTAGTAGACGCCGCGCCCCTGCAGGACGTAAAGCCCATGCTCCATGACGTGGGTCTCGGCAAAGGGGATGTTCCCGCCGGGCTCAAAGGTGACAATGTTGACGTGCATGTCGTGGGCCATGTCGCCGGGATCGACAAAGCGCGTCGTCGTCCAAGTCTTTCCATGGCCGTACATGTGCGTGGGCTCGACGTCGTCGTCATGGGTGACAAAGCTCACCGGAGGATCGATGCCGGGCACGGGCTGGTAGCGTTTGCGCACCCACATGAAGTTCGTCTTTTCATCGTGGCGGTTCATCAGCCGCCATTCCTCGCCCGGGGCGATGTAGGCGTAGCCGCCCGGGCCCATCCGGTAGCTTTGACCGGAAATCTGCAGCTCGAGATCACCGCGCAGCACAAAGAGCACCGCCTCGGCGCCCGGATCAGGCTCGGGCCGGTCCGAGAGGCCGCCGGGGATAAGCTCCACGACATATTGGGCGAACGTCTCCGCAAAGCCCGAGAGCGGCCGCGCCAGGATCCAGGCCCGCGCCCCCACCCAGCCCGGCAGGAACGAGGCCACGATGTCGGACATCACGCCGCGCGGGATGACAGCATAGGCATTGGTGAAGACCGACCGGTCATGGGCGCGCGTCTTAGGATTGGGCAGGCCGCCGCGCGGGGCGTGGTAGGTTTTCTCGCTCATAGCGCGCCTTCTAGCCTGAGTTCGGCGATGCGTTCCACCTGTCGGCAGGCTTCCGCGAATTCGGTGGCGTTGTCGTGCTCTATCCGGCGCTCGAAGGCGCGCAGGATCCCGGCCTTGGAGTGGTCACGCACGGCGATGATGAAGGGGAAGCCGTGTTTCTCGGTGTAGGCGGCGTTGAGCTCGGTGAAACGCGTGCGTTCGTCGTCTGTGAGCGCGTCGAGCCCCGCGCTGGCCTGTTCGGACGTGCTGTCGGCGGTGAGCCGTTTGGCGGCGGCGAGCTTTCCGGCGAGGTCGGGATGCGCGCGAAGCACACCTAGACGCTCCTCGTCGCTGGCGGTGCGGAAGACGCGGCAGAGCGCGCTGTGGAGACCCGTCGCGCTGTCATGGGCGGGACCGAGCTCGAGAGCATGGGCGCGTTCGGCGATCCAGGGCGAATGCTCGAAGATCCCGCCGAAGCGGGCCACGAAGCGGGCCTCATCCATTTCGCTGGGCGCGGGTCTTTCAGTGGGCGGATGGGTGGCGGCCCAGTGCTGGGCGATCTCAAGGCGCGTGGGAAACCAGACGCCCTCGTGGGCCCGCGCGTGTTCGATAAACCGCTTGAGCGCCATCACGCGGCCTGGGCGGCCCAAAAGGCGGCAGTGCAGCCCGATCGACAACATCTTGGGCGCGCCCGCCAGCCCCTCTGCGTAGAGGCAATCAAAGCTGTCGCGCAGATAGGCCTCGAACTGGTCGCCCGCGTTAAAGCCCTGCGGCGTGGCAAAGCGCATGTCGTTGGCATCGAGCGTGTAGGGCACGACGAGCTGGACGCGCGCCCCGTAGCGGACCCAGTAGGGCAGATCGTCGGCGTAGCTGTCGGCGGAATAGGCAAAGCCGCCCTCTTCGGCCACGAGCCGCTCTGTCTGGGTGGAGCAACGCCCGGTATACCAACCCCTCGGGCGCGCGCCCGTGACAGCCTCATGAAGCGCGATGGCCTCGGCCATATGCGCGCGCTCATCCGCCTCTGAGAAATCCTTGTACTCGATCCATTTGAGGCCGTGGCTCGCGATCTCCCACCCGGCGGCGCCCATGGCTTTCACCTGCTCGGGGCTGCGGGCGAGCGCGGTGGCCACGCCGTAGACGGTGGGGGTGATGCGCGCCTCGGTAAAGAGTCGGTAGAGCCGCCAAAAGCCCGCCCGCGCGCCGTACTCGTAGATCGATTCCATGTTCCAGTGGCGTTGCCCGGGCCAGGCAGCGGCGCCCACGATCTCGCTCAGGAAGGCCTCGGAGGCCGCATCTCCGTGGAGAATGTTGTTTTCCCCGCCTTCCTCGTAATTCACCACGAACTGCACCGCGATGCGCGCGCCGCCCGGCCATGCGGGATCGGGGGGCGTGGGCCCGTATCCGATCATGTCACGCGGGTAGCGGGGCGCGTCTTGTGCCATCGGGGCTCCTGTGATGAGGTCTCGGCGAGCAAGCGAGACCAGACCAGACCGCGCCAGAAAAGGAAAGCCCGTGGCCGACACCCAGACAGCGGAGACCCAAGGCGGATTTCTCACCACCCATGTCCTCGACACGGCGCGGGGCTGTCCGGCGGCGGGGGTGAAGATCCAGCTTTTTCGCGTTACCGGCATGACCCACACCAAGATCGCGGAGACCGTGACGAATGCCGATGGGCGCACGGACACGCCGATCCTGCCGCGCGAGGAGTTTCGGACAGGCACCTACGAGCTGGTCTTCTTTGCGGGCGACTACCTGCGCGCGGCAGGGCTTGCCGACGGAGACACGCTTTTCCTCGATCAGGTGCCCATCCGGTTCGGGATGGCTGAGGAGGATCACTACCACGTGCCTCTCCTCCTTTCGCCCTATGGCATGAGCACCTATCGGGGCAGCTGATGCGCGAGCAGATCATCGGGATCTGGATCTTTACGGTCGCCATCGTGGGGTTTGCGGGCGGCATCGTCTATCTGACGCTCGAGGGGCAGTTCCTCGCCGTGCAGCGGTTGGGCAGCGTCATGGTTTTCGTGGGTACGATCTCTGCGGCTGAGCTTATCGTGGATCGCCGCAGGCTGTCAGCGCGCCGCAACGCGAACGAATTCAAGCGCCTGAAATCCCAGATCGCTGACACGCGGCGCTGGATCTTTGGCCTGCAGCGTGCCTTGCAAAAGCTCGAACGCAAGGAAGACATGGATCTCGAAACCGCACTCAAGGCCAAGCAGGAGGTGGACGCCACCTTCGAGCGGATGGAGCGGCAGATGGCGGAGGATGAGCGCGAGCAGGAGGACGAACTCGAAACGATTGACTTCCATGCCGGTCTTAACACCGTGATCTTGCTCGGGGTCGGCACGCTCATCTGGGGTTATGGAGATCTGGCGGCGGAGTGGCTGGCGGGGGTGCTGGGCGCATGAGCCAAAAGCCCCTCTCCGGCGGGCTGCGCGCGGCGCTCGAGTTCGGGCCGATCGCGGCCTACGTCGTGGTTTACCTGATCTTGCGCGACGAGACCTTCGTGATCGGGGGGACGTCATATTCAGGGCTCGTGACGGTCACGGCGGCCTTTATCCCCATCTTTGTCGCGGCGATCCTTGCCGTCTGGCTCCTCACGGGGCGCGTGGCACGGGTGCAGGTGGTGGCGTCCTCGGCGCTCGTCATCTTTGGCGCGCTGGGCGTCTGGATGAACGACGCGCGGTTCTTTCAGATGAAGCCCACGGTGATCTACGTCCTCCTCGGTACGTTCCTCGGGATTGGTCTCTTGCGTGGCCAGTCCTGGCTCAAGGTGATCATGGCCGACGCGATCCCCATGCGCGAGGAAGGCTGGATGCTCCTGACGCGCCGCGTCACGGCACTCTTTTTCCTCTCTGCGCTGGCCAATGAGATCGTCTGGCGCACCCAGAGCGAGGCGGTCTGGGTCTTCTTCGAGACGATCGGGATGATCATCGTCATGGTGGCGTTCTTTCTCGGCCAGATCAGCCTCGTGGTGGAACACGCCAAGATAGGGAAGTCGAAGAAACGCAAGAAGCCGCAACCCTAGCCTCGCTCGGCGGTCAAATGGGCGGCACTTTCGCGCGGCACTCCGCAAACTCGGTGCGCTGGTCATGCGCAACGCTGGCCTATTCCGCCGCAGGCTGGCAATCTTGCCTCTGGCCGCCAATTCAGCACGTTAGGCTGCAACCACGGGAGAGACATGCTCGATTTCGCGATCTTCATGAGCTGGGTGGAGTTTGCCGTCCGCTGGCTCCATGTCATCACCGCGATGGCGTGGATCGGCTCGTCGTTTTACTTCATCGCGCTCGATCTCGGGCTCAACCGTGACATCAAGGGCCCCGCTGACGGGGAGGAATGGCAGGTCCACGGGGGCGGGTTCTATCACGTGCAGAAATACCTCGTGGCCCCGTCGGAGATGCCCGCCCATCTGACATGGTTCAAATGGGAGAGCTATACGACATGGCTCTCGGGCTTCGCACTACTCGCGCTCGTCTACTACCTCGGGGCGGAGTTCTACCTCATCGATCCCAACATCGCGG
>JBCBME010000154.1:0-6255 GCA_039822945.1 Pseudomonadota bacterium | reverse complement strand
GAAGGTCGTCGACACGCTCATCATTATCCCGAACCAGAACCTCTTCCGCCTCGCCAACGAGAAGACCACCTTCTGGAGCGCTTCGACGCCCTCCTCGGCCTGACGCATGCGCTTGGCGCCCTCAAACTGGAAGGGCTTCGTGACGACGCCCACGGTCAGCACGCCGAGCTCCCGCGCCGCTTGCGCGATGATCGGGGCGGCGCCCGTGCCGGTCCCGCCGCCCATGCCAGCGGTGATGAAGCACATATGCGCGCCGGCCAGATGATCGACGATCTGCTCGATGCTCTCTTCGGCGGCAGCAGAGCCCACGGAGGGGCGTGCGCCTGCGCCGAGGCCCTCGGTCACCTTGGTGCCCATCTGGATCTTCGACGGTGCGCTCGCCCCTGCCAGAGCCTGCGCATCGGTGTTGGCGATCACGAAATCGACGCCGTCGAGCGCCTTTTCAATCATGTTGTCGACCGCGTTGCCGCCGGCGCCACCCACGCCAAAGACAGTGATCCGCGGCTTCAGCTCGTCCTGGCCGGGCATGGAAAGGTTGAGTGTCATATCGTCATTCCGCCTGTGTTGTTTTGGGCCACTGACGCATGCGCGCATGTCGGCCTCTTATAACCTCGCGCCGCAAGCGTAGCGGCATGTGGCCTTGGGGTCACTAAAAAACTGCGAAAACACCACATAATCTTGGCATAATTCTGCCACAATTCGCTGGATGTCGCAGCACATACCATATGCTGCGTCACCAATTCTCTCGAAACCAACGCACGGCGCGGCGGAAGGATCGCGCCGGATAGGTGTCGGCCGGAAGCTCGAAATCCCACCACTCATCCTGGGGGTGGGCGGCAAAAAGGCTTAGGCCCACGGCACTTGCAAAGGCCGGGCCCGTTGCGGCCTGTGGCAGACCTTGTACGCGGAGCGGCCGCCCGAGGCGCACCTGATGGCCAAGGATGCGGGAGGCGAGGCCATCGAGCCCCGCGATCTGGCTGCCGCCGCCGGTCAGCACGATGGACTGCGAGACGAGGTGATCGAAGCCAGCCGCATCGAGGCGCGCGCGGACTTCTTCGAGAATCTCTTCCACCCGGGGGCGCATGATTCCGATGAGTTCGGAGCGGCTCACCTGCCGCCGGTCATGCTCCCAATCGCCGGTGTCGCCGCCGATATCGATCATCTCGCGGTCATCCATGCCGGTGGCCACGACGCCGCCGTAAAACGTCTTGATCCGCTCGGCCGTGGGTTTGGGGACCTGGAGCCCCATGGAGATGTCGGAGGTGACGTGCTCGCCGCCCATGCGCACGCTATCGGCGTAGATCATGTGGCGCTTCATGAAGATCGAGATGCCGGTGGCCCCGCCGCCGAAATCGATGCAGGCCGCGCCAAGCTCCTGCTCGTCTTCCACGAGGGCAGAGATGCCGGAGACATAGGCCGAGGAGGCGAGGCCCGCGAGCTCGAGATCACAGCGCTTCACGCAATAGGCGAGGTTCTGGACGGCCACGGAATCGATGGTGAGCATGTGCATGTCCGCGGCAAGCCGGTTGCCGCGCTGCCCGCGCGGGTCACCAAGGCCCGAGCGGTGATCGAGGGCGAAGTTCACGGGCTGCGCGTGGAGCACGTCGCGCCCTGCCCCGTAATCGGGGACCTCGCAGGCGGCGAGACAGCGGCTCACATCCTGTTCGCTCACCATCTCTTCTGTCAGCTCGGTCTCACCGTTGAGGCCGTAGGAGCGCGGCTCGGCACCGGCAAAGGACGCGATCACGTGATCGACGCGCACATTGGCCATCTTTTGAGCGGCCTGCACGGCGGTGCGGATCGCGCGCTCCGTCTCTGCCATGGCATCGATTTCGCCGAAGCGGACGCCGCGGGAGCGGGTCGTGGCCGCGCCGATGACGCGGAAGGCCGACTGCCCCGCCAGAGAGCCCAGCCCGTCCTGCTCGCGAAAGCGGTCGGGCCCGTCAAAGCGCAGCACGAGGCAGGCGATTTTCGATGTGCCCACGTCGAGGATCGCGATCACGCCGCGCTGCATTGCGGCCTTGCGCATGTTCCGCATCGCGCGTTGCGCTGAATAGAGCTCACTCATTCACTTTAACTCCCAGCTCTAGGCCTCTAATTTCACGCAGCTCTTCCAGACTGCTTTGCGCCAGCCGCAGCGTGGGGCGGCGCGGATTGCGCAGATCAACATGGGTGATGTCGCGCGCGAGGAGATCTTGGGCCTGATCGAGCAGGATCACCCGCTCGAGCGCCCGAAGCGCATCAGTTTCAGGCAATTGAATGACTTGGCCGCGGTCGAGCACGACGTCCCAGCGCCGCTCGCCCATCCGGCGCAGACCGCGGATCCGGCTCGTGATCGGCGCGCCCGCGCGCAGGAGCGCGATGGCCTCTTCCACGGCCGCATCCGCCCCCTGCCCGGCCACGAGCGGCAGATCGGCGCGCTCACCGCGCGCGGCCACTTGCCCCACGGTGACGCCGTCAATGTCAAGAAGCGAGAGCCCACCCGCGTGGCGCCAGACGAGCGCAGGCACCCGCTCAATCACGGCAAGCTCCAGCACGCCACCCGCGCGCACCCGCGCCGTCGCATCCTTGACCGGGGCCATCGCCTCCGCCGCCTCACGCAGTGCCTCGAGGTTGAGATCAAAGGAGGAGGCCGGCAGATCGACGTGGATATGGGCCCGGATCGCCTCGGAGACCTCGTCGCTCGCGCCCTCGATCGCCATCAGGTGGACCATGAATTCCGGCCGCTCCTGAATGGAGGTTTTGGCGTCCACCACGGCGAGCGCGATTTGCTGCTGCACGTGGGGCTGTGAGATATAGGCATATGTGCCGAGCCCCACCACGAGGCAGGGTACGCCCGTGCGCAGAAGCGCGCGAAAAAGCGGGGTGAGCCAGATCCGCTGAAGCCGGTAGCCCCACCGCGAGGAGGGATCGAGGCCGAAATTCGGGGAGGCCAGCTTCATCAGCGATCGCATGAGGCGTCCTCCACCAGAGCAGCACAGAGCGCGCCAAAGCTGATCCCGCATCTCTCCGCCTGTTCGGGGGTGAGCGATGTGGGCGTCATCCCGGGCTGCGTGTTGGTTTCGAGCAGGATGAGGCCGTCGAGGCCCTTCGTCTCATCCCAGCGGAAGTCCGTGCGGCTGATACCGCGACAGCCCAACACCTCATGGGCGCGGAGGGCGTAGTCGAGGCAGGCATCGAAGATCTCCTGCGGGATGTCGGCAGGGACTACGTGGCGGGACCCGCCTTCCGCATACTTGGCCTCATAGTCGTACCAGCCATCGGTCAGGATATCGGTGACGGTGAGCGCGCGCCCGTTGAGAACGGTTGTGGTGAGCTCTCGGCCTGGCGCGAAAGCCTCCACCATCACATTGGCCGGCATGGTTTCCGAGAGTTGCGGCGGGCCGTTGGCGGCCTCGTGGACGATGTAGATGCCCACCGAAGAGCCCTCATTGACGGGTTTGACAACGTAGGGCGGCTTGATCACGTGGCGGGCGCGCACCTCTGCGGCCTCTGCGGTCACGCTCTCCACCACCGGCAGGCCGGCGCGGACATAGGCCTCCTTCGAGCGAATTTTGTCGATCGCGAGCGCTGACGCGAGGATGCCCGAATGGGTGTAGGGGATGCGCATCCACTCGAGGATGCCCTGTATCGCGCCGTCCTCCCCCCAGCGGCCGTGGAGCGCGTTGAAGACGACGTCGGGCGCAGCCTCGGCGAGCTGGACGAATACCGCCTCATTCGCGTCGATTTCGATGACATTAAAGCCCTCGCCGCGCAGCGCCTCAGCACAGCCGCGGCCGGTAGAGAGCGACACTTCTCGCTCTGCGGACGGGCCGCCCATGAGGACGGCCACCTTGAGGGATGCCCTGCTCGACATCGCCATCTACTGCCTCTCGCCTCCGCGCTTTGTGTCGCGGAATTATCATTTGTTTTGCGTAGGTTACGCGCCTGTGGTCGGGGTGGGTTCGCCCACCCTCATGATTTCCCACTCTAGCTCTATACCACTGTTTTCGTAAACCTTTTTTCGCACCTCTTCGCCGAGCCCCTCGAGGTCTGCGGCAGTTGCGCCACCCCGGTTGATGAGGAAGTTGGAGTGCTTCTCGCTCATCTGCGCGGCACCGCGGGTGGCACCGCGCATTCCGGCGTCGTCGATGACCTTCCAGGCCTTGAGCTCGTGGGTGTCGTCCGCGCGTCCGGTAGAGGAAAAGCCCGCCGGGTTGCGGAAGGTAGAACCGGCGGTCAGCTCCTTGGTGGGTTGGGTCTCGTCGCGCTTGGCGAGCTGGGTTTTCATGCGCTCTTTTAGCGTGTCCGGGGCGCCTGCGGGGCCTTCGAGCGTGACCTCGGTGAGGATCAGATCGGGGGGCAGATCCGTCTGGCGGTAGGCAAAACCCATGTCGACCTTGGAGAGTGTCACGATCTCGCCGTTGCGCCTAACCCCCTGAGCAGACACGAAAACATCGGCCGTATAGGTGCCGTAGCAGCCCGCGTTCATCCGGGCGGCGCCGCCGATGGAGCCCGGGATCGTGCGCAGGAAGGTGAGGTCCACGCCCTGATCGGCGGCCTTGCGGGCGACGATGGCGTCAAGCACGGCTGTGCCGCAGGTCACGCGGGTGCCGTCGACGGTTATGTCATTGAAACCACGACCCAATTTGACGACGACGGCCCGCAGGCCACCGTCGCGAACGATGAGGTTTGAGCCCACGCCAAGCGGAAAGACGGGCACATCCCCCGGCAGGGCCGCCAGAAAGGCGCTTAGATCGTCGAGATCGGCAGGCTGAAAGAGCGCGTCACACGGCCCCCCGGCCCGGAGCCAAGTGAGCTCCGCCAGTGATTTCGAAAGGGTCAACCGCCCCCGCACCTCAGGATACTGCATCCAACCGCCTCACGCTCTTTTGCCCTGTTTTGTACAATTCTCGGAGCGCCGTGAAGCGTTTTGTACATCGCGCGCCCTCCGTTAGCGCGACCCAACGGAGGCTTTAAAACTTCTCGAAAACGTCTGAAAGGCGATCCGCCCATTCCGCGACCTTGATGGTCCGCCTTTCGATCTTCGTGGCAGAGTCGATCGTTTCGTTAACTTTCTTCGCTTTGCCGGAAAACCTTGGCAGCGCTTCATTTGCTTGTTCGACGTACAGGGAGCCAGACGCGAGAATTTTGGCCATAGCAAAATTGATCTCGCGTTGAAGGCTCGAAACCTGTTGGGCTGACTTCGCATTCTCGAGTTCGCGAATGAGGCGCTCGAGATCATCGAGAAGGAGGTCGAGGGATTCAGCGTCCTTCTTAAGGAGACGGGGAAGTTCTCCCATTGCGCCTGAGCGCATACCCTCCACGACGTCCCGCATCGTCGTCAGCACCTCCCAAGGATTGGCATCTTCCTCCAGCTCGACATCGCGCAGAACCGAAAAACGAGAGAGGGTTGAAGCGAAGTGCTTTTGCAGGATGTCCGACAGCTTCCGGAGAATGTCGTCAAGAGGCTCGCAAAAGTGACCTAACTCTGCTCGCAGCTCTTCCCGCTTCGAAAGGCCCTCAAGACTGCGACGAAGCTCGACTATCTCGCCGACGAGGAGCTTGCCCACTTCCTCGGCCTGCGTGAATTCCAATTCGATATCTTCAAGGTACGCGCGAATTGGGCCTCCACCCTGCCGAGCGCCGCCCTCGTATTCGAGCGAGCGCTTTAGCCGATCCATCGCCTTTCGGAAGGACGCAACGTCCTTGAGCATTTCGGCAAGAAGATCGGGATCTTCGAGTTCACGCCAGTCTTCCTCGAAGGGAATGGCGCGCATGAGCCGCTCAGCGACATCGTACTCGAATTGGGTAATCGCTGCGTGCAGAAGTTCTTGAGACTGCGCGCGACCGCGTGATCGCTTCCACGCATCGTAGAATTCCATGACGCGGGCGTGGAGTTTGGCGGGGTTGTTGACCCAGAGGTCTTCGGGGAGTTGGACGATATCTTCAAGGAGGTGGATGGGGAGCGGTTTTCCGGCGAGGTGGGCGGTGTACCAGTCGATCCAGAAGGTCCAGTCTCCGCTGTTGGTTTTCGCGCCTGCGCCTTTTTGTGCAGCGGCGCTCATGCGGGTTTGCGCGGTTTCCCAGAACGCTTTGAGCGGATTGGCGTCCAGCCAAAGCGGAGTTTCCTGGGGGCTTTGAGCGGAAAGCGCTGCGTTGGCGTCTCGTCTCACATCCAACCACAGATCGTATTCGGCGGCGACGGCGGCGTCGGCGGCGTAGGCGACGGCGTCGGCGGCGTAGGCGACGGCGCGGGAGGCGGCGAAGGCGGAG
>JBCBME010000153.1:0-6294 GCA_039822945.1 Pseudomonadota bacterium | reverse complement strand
GGTAGTTTGCACCGAGGTGCCGATTGGCCCTGCGCCAGAGGATTCCCGGCGCAAACTACCTTCTCCAGGCGATCCGTGTCGGTGATGATGCTGCTCACCCTGTGGCGGATGAAACGCGCCGGGTGAAACGGCAGCGGGTCCTTCGCCGTAATGGGCAAATGCTCGAAACGGGCAAAGCGATGAGGCGGACTTTGCTGCCACTTCTGCCACCAGGACCGCCACTCCTTTTCCAGCCCTACAAGCTGCGCGTTGAGAGCCCCCGTCAGAAGGGCCCCGTAGAGCCCCGATAGCGCCATCCGCAGCGCCGCGATGTCACGTGCGTTGCCCTCGCTGTCGGGCGCGTCGTGAAGATGGAGCAGAATGCGCAGCGACTGGTTCATGAGCCCTGTCGCAAAGCCCACGAATTCATCGCCCTCGATAAAGACATCCGGGTCGAAATGACGGCTTTCGCGCGACTTACTGTCGGGTCGGATAGGGGTAAACGAACAGACCCGGAGCTTGAGCTTACCGTCCATGATATCGGCGGCGACCGGGGCAAAGACGTTCGGCGTGATGACGTCCGGCTTTGCCGAATGGGCCTGTTTGGCGCCCTTCCCGAACAAAGCCATAAGAGCGATGTGGTTGTCGGAATCTTCCGACAGGCCGTCATTGGTAAAGCCGACCTTCTTCGCCAGCTCCGCCAGCAACGCATCGGGTGCCTTTCGCTCCCCGGTCTCTTCCAGCGTGTCGAGCGCAGTGCCCATGGCCTTGTTGAGCTCCAGGATGCGGCAGAGCCAGTCGATCGAAAGCGGCTCCTTGCCGCCGTCGAACTCTTCGATCTGACCGGAGCCGTAGAAGATTGTGTGCACGCCGTAGCGGAGGAAGCAGGTAACCGCGAACTTCGTCCGTTTCTCCACCTGCTCTTCGCCCGGCAGGATCGCCAGCGCCTGATAACCTATGGTGCGGTCGCGGTTGGACATGAACTGTCTTAGCGGACGCAGGAGGTCCGCTTCGTTCATGCCGAGGCCCAGAAACACCAGCGGCGCAGACGAAAACGCCATGGTGATCGCCTCATTCACCGTGTCGCGATGTTCGTCCTCCAGCAGGTACAGGTTCATGTAATCGCGTTCGGTGATGACGAGGTCATCTTTCGCGGTCGCCCGACCGTGGAGATGAAAAACCGCCGCGTCCTTGCGCTGATCCCCTACCGAGAACGCCACGAGGTCGGAGGCGTTCTCCCGGTTAAAGGTCTGGTCCAGTAACAGCCCGCCAATGGGATCGCTGCGATATTCGTCGTCTTCCGGAGGACGGATCGCGCCAGCCGGCACGCTCGCATCGCGCACCTTCGGGAACTTCCGGTACCCCATATCCTGAAAAAACCGCTCGATCTCCACATCGTAGTTCGTGGTGATGTAACGCGTGATGCCCAACTGCCGGACGGTCTTGGCCAGGGGGTCGAAGCGGTTGGCAAGGATCGACCGGCGGGAGGTGAAATCGCTGCGTTCGAGCTCCGGGAAAAGCGTCGATTTTGCAGGCAGGTCCGGGCCGGGTTCCGGCCCGATCATGTCGAAGGGGCGGTCGAGCAGCCGCAGATAGACCGCCACGATGAAACGGGAGCTCGGCGTGATGAATCGTCGTTCATCGCCGGCCGGTTTGATCCTCTCGCGATATTCGTCGATCCGCCTCTTTTCGAATTCGCGGAACCCCTCCCACAAAGCGGCGCGCGCCGGGTTTTCTGCCGCCACCTTGTTTCGCAGCTTCGAAAGCGTTTCGAATTGGTAGGCGCCCAGCACGCGATACAGATCGGGATCATCGCGGATGCCGTCGATGTCTCGCTTGAGCCGTTCCAAGTCGAAAATCTTGAGCGCACATTCTAGCTTGTCATAGCGACGGCGGAGCTCTTCATTGGTGCCCCCGCGCGCATCGCCGCCCAGCAGCCCCTCCCGCAGCGTGATGACCGAATGCGCCCGCTCATCGAACAAGAGCATCTTGGCGAGCTCCTGAGCCTCAACCCGCGCTTCCGGGCGGGAAAAGGTGTCACAGAACGCGCTCAGGGCCGCCGTGTAGTCTTCGCGCAGCTGCTCAAGTTTCGGCGTGGTCTCTTCTTTCAAGCTCTCGTGAAGTCTCACGAGACCCTTGCGCGGGGGCGAGCTTTCGTCGTCGATCCGCGCCCCCGGCCAGCCGTTTTTCAGCACTTCGTCCCGGTCAGGCTTTTTGTGGGCGGGGGGCATGAAGATGCGGATGTGACTGCGCAGCTGGTCATGCAGTTGCTGGGCGATCTGAAACTTCAGAGGCAGTTCCTCGCCGCCGGGAAAGCCCGCGCCATCCTTCGATCTCTCGAATGTTGCGCGCAGCCCCTCGATGCGGTGCCAGGCATCTTCCACCTGCCGCCTTCGGAACCCGAACCAGCGCCACAGATTGTACCGCGTGGACTGGTCGTGTTCGGTCCACAAACGGTCCCGCAGGGCCGTGAACTCATTGACCGGGCCGACAGGTCTGGCCCCCGGATCGGCCACCTCCGCCAGCGCCTGAAGCAAGCGCACCGAATGGTCCTTGAGCGTCTCAAAGCGCTCCGCACCCTCTTGCACGACGCGGAACTGCTCCTTTTGCCAGTTCGACCAGGTAAGCCGCCCGTAAGCCGCCGACATGCCCGAACCCACGAAGGCCGTGAGGTTGCGCGCATTGATCGCTTGGAACAGGAGCTGCCGCCCCTTGCCTTCGATCAGCCCGATATCGAGCGTGTCCTCGATGCGATAGGTCGTATAGGGCCAGTATCGCAGTTGCTCGCGCACCCGGCTGTAATCACCGCTCGCGTGAAACCCGCGTTCCCCAACGTCGTCCGCGTCAAACTCGTCAGGCACGTGTCCACCAATGTTTACTTAAATGAGTGTCTTTCAATTCATCCCCTGCGCCGCCAATCGCGACGGGCGCGCAGGCTTCGGTCAAATAACTTCACACTCAATCTTAACAATGAGCGGGGTGATAACAACGAAAAACGGCGGACCTAAATGTCCGCCCAATTCGCTATCGCGGCGAATGACAGCTTCCCGCCCTTCCCGCAAATTAACAACAAGCACAACCCAAACCGTTAGTTGGCGGAAACAGACTACTTGTTTTCGAACAATGGCTCGAATTTACCCATGCCGCCGAGGGACACAAAGAACCTATAGGGAGCTCCGCAAGGCCCGTTGCATCGCCCGAAAACTCACGCTCGACTGGAGCGCATTTGTGGACTTTGATGCGGTGGGCACAAGGGCATGCACAAGCCGGGATTCCGCGCGCGATGCGTTGTGGATGAGTAAGCGCCGGGCATCGAGGCCCGTGGCGCCCATGGGCTAGTAAATACAACCACCACCACCTTCGGACCCGCCAAAGAATACGGCGCGTCGGGCGGGGGCACGCCCCCCATTGGAATGTTCCCATATCGGTTGATCCTTTGCCGCAAGGGCACCATCATTGCTGGTCGATCTCGGCGACGGCTGTACCTATTCTCTAGGCGCGCAAGACAAAGCGCTTCAATGGGCTTGTTGAGCACACGCCCTTGGGAGTGCGTTTCGTGAACCTCTCAATGGCCACACCGCACAGGGTGAAAGAGATGAGCTATCAATAAGCCGCCGTTACTGCTTTTCCCAATGCGTCTTGATTTCGCCCAAGAATACATCCACCGCCAAAGAGATAACGAAAGGAATTTGGCGTCGCGCGGCATCGTTCATGCTGCGACGCAAGTCCTGAATGTTTGAGTTGATATCGAGATCGCGCACGAGATTCCTTAAAGGCTCAGTCGCTTAGGCACGCGACTAGGCAGACCGACTGAGAGTTCAGCTGCCTTTGGTGCCGGACAAGGAGAAACGGCGGCTTGGGAGGGGTTATACTTTCACCTTCTCGGCGTTGCGTTTTTTCTAAATCGCGTGCGGCTGAATAATATGCCGGCAATGAATGACGAGGCGCTCACCCGCGAGTGGGACTGCCTTCGAGAGACCATCGATCTCTTCTGTTGACCGAGGCGCCGCCCCAAGCGCTTTTGGATTTAGGGGCGGGTAAGCCCATCGATGGCGACCCAATAGGCGACAGTGGCTAAACAAACCTCGGCAACGTTGGCGTAGTGATGGCTCCGTGCGACCGCCGAGTGCAGGTGGCTTGCCACTTTGCAGTCGAGGGCCTTCCCCGTCCGCCGCCAATCTTTCGCGTCTTGGATCGCGCGAAGGTCGGCACTGATCCCATACTTCCACCCCTGCACCAGCGATGGCCAGCGAGCCGCGTGGGGCCCCGAGCGCCTCGGCGTCATCTCCTTCAACCACATATGCCACCCGCCGCTTTCGCTCGACGAATCGCAGCATCGGCGGGATGCGAGTGCGCCAGACCCGGGCGCGGCGCCCCAAGTTGTTTTCGTCCAGCGTCACTGCTTTGCGGCAATTCCCTCTTGTCGCAAGCCGGGAAGGGAAAGTGGAACCTTGCTCCGGCGACTGCTCTCATCGCATTCGCCAGTGTCGCCGATAGCGTGCCAATCCGGCATAGGCAGGAGCGTGACCATTTGCTTGGGCTGCGCTCCGCTAATGAGATGGCGTATCGCGCCGCTCGCTTGGTTGGCTTGCTTGCGCTCCGCCCCCACTTGGGGTGAAGCAGGTGACCCTTTCCGGTCCCTCGTCTCAAACTTTTTTTTGTTACTCACTATACGATTTTTTTTCGTATAGGCGAGTACCTCACCCTCTTCACCTACCTCACCCCAGAGGCGAGAAACCGCAGGTTTCGAGCCTATTGGTGCTAAAAAGGGGGTGATATTGATGGTGAAGTGGGGTGATCTTTCCCACAAGAACCTACCCCCGCATGTCCTTCACCGCCCGACTAAGGCAGTGGCCGCTGGGACCTCCCCTTTCGCGTTGTGCCCATTGGTGTCCTCCTCTCCACCCCCCTCACCCGGGCGCGGGTTAAGTGCACCCGAGCACGTCTCCGCGTACGCGGCCCCATCTAGGAGTTGCAGGTTGTCACGATCCCAACCGATGTGGCCTCTCTCCTTATAGTTTTAAGCGGCGACGTCGGTAGGAAGGGATCGTGCTTGAGGAGCCATTGTGTGGTGGGCGTAAACGATCACACCGCTCATCCCTCTTTTTGTTTAGTCAGAGGTCGCGAAAGCATTGAAGGTTTCGCGAAGTTGGAGCCTTTTCCACTCTCGATGGCATATAGGGAACGACGCGGCAGGCGATGGCCCGCGCGGCATTCGCATCTTTCGTCATACTCGCGTGGAGGCTCACTCAAGACAGACTTGCGGCGTTATTGGGTGAGCGCCAGCGACCTTCGCAAGACACCACTACTTTGCCCTACGTCCCCTTAAGACTGTCAATACTGAGTCGAACAAAAGCGCTGAAGCTTCATATGAAGCAAAGGGAGTGGTGGTTTTATGGCTAAACAATTGTCTCGCCAAACCGGTTTCTCGGTGTTGAAGAGCTGGATGACGAAACCGGTGTCGCCAAGAGTGGCTTTTCTCTGCGCCCCGGGTAAAAGCGGCGCTTGGTTTGCAACTGTATCCGCATTCTTGTGACCCGGCATCCAGGTGTGAAGTGGCGGAAATTGGTCTTTCAGAAATCCAAGATATCACAATGAAATGCACTCAAGTGCAGCACGCCGCCCAACCAAGCCGCCGCCTGTGCCGTAGTTGTGACGATGATACTTGTGCCCAAGAATATCGGCACGCACCCGATCATCAACTCGAACAGCTAACAAGGCGTCTTCAACGTAGTGGCGCAGCGAATAGGCGACGTGCTTTTCAGTTTCCTTTAATCCGTTGTTCGCGAGATACTTATTGACCAGTGCGCTCCAAGACCCAGCCTTGTGGACGTATCGTTTGATCCCTCCGCGTTCAGCAATCCGCTTCGCTGCCGCTAACGAAACGCCAAGCAGTGGGATATCACGGGCGGTGTGTTGAACCTTCAACTGCCGGCCGTTTGCGGCGACTCGCAAATGCGGAATATTGAGATCGAGGACAAAATCACTGAGCGGCGCATCTGTGATTTCAGATGGTCGCAAGCCGGTGTTAACCATCATCAAAAAGACGTCCCTCGCCTCGTCATTGAGGCGGCTCAACGCGTTTTCACTCAAGAGCCTATCAAAGACCCATTCCCTGCTGAACGGAGGAGTAGTCCCCCCATCTCTTCCTACTAGCCTGAAACCCGCGAACGGATTGTCGATCCCCGCTTCCGTTAGCTGGATCCAGGTCCCCACAATCTGTGACAGATGCATTAAGTCCTTGTTGGCCGACGTTTCTGACCCGGCCGTGCTCGACAAGGTGCTCCAGGACCGCGTGGCCATCGTCAACGTCTG
>JBCBME010000152.1:0-6296 GCA_039822945.1 Pseudomonadota bacterium | reverse complement strand
CCCCTCGCTCTATCTGGCTGCGGGCGCGATCCACGGCACTGTGCTCTGCTCCGAGGACCGCCCGCTTGTCTACATGGAGGATGTCGGGCGCCATAACGCCGTCGACAAGATCGCGGGCTGGATGCGCGCAGAAGGGGTCAGCGGTGCCGACAAGATCCTCTACACGACCGGTCGCCTCACCTCGGAGATGGTGATCAAATGCGCGCTCATGGGCATTCCGGTGCTCGCGTCACGGTCGGGCTTTACCGCATGGGGCGTGGAGATCGCGCAGGACGTGGGGCTCACGCTCATCGGGCGCATGAAAGGCAAGCGCTACGAATGCCTAAGCGGGTCTGAGAGGCTCGTGCGGACATGATCGTGCCCTCAAAGCTTCCCGTGGGTGTGATCCTGGCCGGCGGCAAGGCCACGCGCATGGGCGGTGGCGACAAGGGCCTGATCGAGCTTGGCGGGCGCCCGCTCCTTGACCGGGTGGTGGAGCGGATTGAGGGGCAGGTGGCGGGCCTTGCCATCAATGCCAACGGTGATCCAAGGCGCTTTGATGCCTATGGCCTTCCCGTCATTTCCGACAGCATCACCGGCTTTCCCGGACCCCTTGCCGGTGTGCTCGCGGGCCTCGATTGGGCTCATAAGGTGGGCGCGCGCTACGTGGTGACGGCAGCGGCTGACACGCCGTTCTTCCCCTTGGACCTGGTGGAGCGCCTCGAGCGGGCGGCCTCGCGTGCCAATACGCCGATCGCGCTTGCGGCCACGCAGGAGGGCGGACGCGCCACGCGACACCCGACCTTTGGCCTCTGGCCCGTGCGTTTGCGTGATGATCTGCGATCCGCGCTCAAGGGCGGACTGCGCAAGGTGGTGCTCTGGACCGACACCCACGGCGCAGCCAGCGCCGCCTTTGATGACGACGCCTTCTTCAACATCAACACGCCCGAAGATCTCGCGCGGGCCGAGGGCATGCTGTGAAGATTTACGGCGTCGTCGGCTGGAAAAACGCGGGCAAGACAGGGCTGATGGAGCGTCTCGTGGCCGATATCACCGCGCGGGGAGTCTCAGTCAGCACGCTCAAACATGCCCATCACACTATTGATGTCGACCAACCCGGCAAGGACAGCTACCGCCACCGCGCTGCGGGCGCCTCGGAGGTGCTTGTGGCCAGCGAGGCGCGTTGGGCGCTTATGGCGGAGCTTCGCGGCGCCGAGAGCCCCACGCTTTCCGATCTCCTCGCCAAGCTGAGCCCGGTTGATCTTGTCCTCGTGGAAGGATGGAAGCGGGACGCGCACCCAAAGATCGAGGCCTGGCGCGCCGAAACGGGGCACCCTCTCATGGCCCCGAGGGAGGAGACCATCCGCGCCGTCGCGGCCCATGGCGCGCCCAGCCTCGAGAAGCCGGTCTTTGACCTCGACGACACGCCCGCCATCGCCGATTTCATCCTGTCCGAGGTCGGGCTTTGAGCTGGGACAGGATCGTCATGGTGGACTGGTCGGGCGGCGGAGATCGCGGCGCGGCCCCGAAAAAGGACGCAATCTGGATCGGCGCGGCGGGTGCAGAGCCTGAATACATGCGCAACCGTGTTGTGGCAGAAGCGCGGCTGGTGGAGATCATGGAGGCCGCGCTTGCGGCGGGGAAGCGTCTCCTCATCGGTTTTGACTTCCCCTTTGGCTATCCGGCGGGGTTTGCCCGTGCGATCACCGGATCCGATGATCCTCTGGCGCTGTGGGAGCATCTGGCGGACGCCCTGCCCACCACCGCTGACGGGCGCGACCGAATGGATGTGGCCGCTGCAATGAATGCGCGCTTCCCAAACGGCGGGCCGTTCTGGTTTGACCCGTTCGGGAAGCGCCACGTGCCCATGAAGAAGCCCGCGCATTTCCCGATCTCCGAGTGGCGCGAGGCGGAGCGACAGGCCAAGGGTGCGTTCTCGTGCTGGCAGCTTGGCGGGGCAGGGAGCGTTGGCAGCCAGGCCCTTACCGGCATTGCCTCACTCGCGCGGCTCAGGGCGCGATTTGCGGGGAAGGTGGCGGTCTGGCCCTTTGAGCCCCTTGAGGTCCCCATCGCCTTTATCGAGATCTGGCCGTCTCTTTTGGCGGCCGAAGTCGCAGCCGGTCAAAAACCAGACGAGATCAAGGACGCCGCCCAAGTGCGCATCGTGGCCGACGCCATCGCGCGTCTTGCGCCTGAAGAGCTGGCGGAGATGCTCACGGTCGATGCGCCCGAGGAGGGATGGATCTTTGGGCTGGGTCATGAACCAACGCTGCGCGCTGCGGCGCGCCACGGAAGGCTCGCCAATGACTGCTTTGCCCTCCCACCCGGTGCCCATTGGACACCCGTGGATGAGGCGCTCGCGCTGCTTCGGGCGCGCCTCGCACCGGTGACTGCCCTCCACGAGCGACCACTCGATGAGGCTGTCGGCGCGGTGCTGGCGCGTGATGTGGTGGCTCTGCGCGCGCACCCGCCGCTTGCCAATTCTGCCGTTGATGGATTTGGGCTGACCTCTGGCCTCGGGCCCGGTCTCCACCACATTCCGCGCCTGCCCGGCCGCGCCGCCGCCGGTTTGCCCTTTGACGGCGCAGTGCCAGAGGGGCACGCGCTGAGGATCCTGACAGGTGCCGCATTGCCCGAGGGGGTGACCACGGTCGTCCTCGAAGAGGATTGCCGCATCTCGGAGGATCGGATCTCGGTCGAAGGGCCGCTCAAGCCGGGCGCAAATTGCCGACCAGCGGGCGAGGATGTCGAGGCCGGTGCAACGATCCTCCAGGCCGGTCGGCGACTGACCCCTGCAGACCTCGCGCTCTTGGCAGCGACGGGCCATGGTCGCGTGCCCGTGCATGAGAGGCTAAGGGTGGCCGTGATCTCTACCGGGGATGAGCTCACCCCGGCGGGGGCTGCCCTTGCCCCGGGGCAGATCGCCGATGCCAACCGACCGATGCTTTGCGCTCTCTTGCGCGAGGTAGGCTATGACGTGGTCGACATGGGCATCTGCCCCGATGACCGGGAGGCGCTGCGCTCCCTGCTCCATGAGGCGGCAAGCAAGGCCGATGCAATCCTGACATCTGGCGGTGCCTCAGCCGGGGAGGAGGATCATGTCTCCGCGCTTTTGACCGAGACAGGCTCACTCGCGCTCTGGCGGATCGCGGTCAAGCCTGGACGGCCGCTGGCGCTTGGCCTTTGGGAGGGGACACCGGTCTTTGGCCTTCCGGGTAATCCGGTGGCTGCGATGGTCTGCACGCTTATCTTTGCACGACCAGCGCTTTCGCTCTTGGCCGGGGCGGGGTTTGAGCCGCCCTTTGCCGTGGAGGTGCCCGCGGCGTTTACCAAGCGCAAAAAGGACGGCCGCCGAGAATACCTGCGCGCGCGCATCCGCAATGGTCGCGCGGAGGTCTTTCCCTCCGAGGGGTCGGGCCGCATCACGAGCCTGAGCTGGGCTGAGGGCCTCGTCGAACTGCCGGATGAGGCGGTTGATGTCACACCGGGCACGCCTGTTCGTTTCCTGCCATTCAGCGGGCTTCTGCGATGAGGTTCGAGATCTCTCCTGGGTTTGCCGAGTATCACCGCGACGCGGCGGCCGCTCTCTTTTGGCAGGCATTCGGGACAAAACTCCGCCCCTCCCTTGGAGATGGCGATCGCGCGCTCCGCTTCATTGCGCGCGGGCTGCGCTCCGACTTTGCCTTTTCAGCGGTGTCTGATGCGGGCCAGCTTCTTGGCGTTGCGGGGATCAAGACAGAGCGAGGCGGGCTTCTCACCGTCAATTACGGCGCGCTGCGCGCAGACTACGGGACGGTGGGGGCGGTTTGGCGGAGCGTGGTGCTCGACATGTTTGATCGCAAGCTGGAGCCGGGGGTCCTGCAGATGGACGGGATCTTTGTCTCCGAAGAGGCGCGCGGGCTTGGCGTGGGAACGGCCCTCCTCGATGCTGTCATTTGGACGGCGCGGATGAACCGCTGCGCCCATGTCAGGCTCGACGTCGTGAGCCAAAACCCACGCGCACGGGCGCTCTATGAGCGTTATGGCTTCCGGCAGGTGGGGACGCTGAAGGCAGGAATCGCGGCACCTCTGCTTGGGTTCGAGGAAGCGGCGACGATGATCTACGAGGTCAGCTGAACATACCCGTCGCGCGACCCAGCAACATGAACGCACGCGAGGTGCGCGTGTTCGACAGGGCGGCGAGCTCCTCGTCGCTGGCGATTTCGGCGAACTCACTCAGGATCTGATCGAAGCGGCGCAAGAAGTGGTGGGCGGCATCGCGAAAAATCGGGTCAGAGCGCATCCGACCCGAGGCGAGCGCCAACGAGCTGCGGTCCCGGATCCCGCCGAGGGCCGCCACGGCGCGCCCCCGTTCGCCCTCCGCAAAGCGCCGCCAGACCTCTGGCTTGGCACGGTCGGGGCGCAGATCGTCCATGTAGATGCCGTCCTGGCTCAGAAGGGTCAGAACGTCCTGGCTGGCCTGGATCACGCTCGCGGCCTTACGGTTCTTGAGCGCGCGGCGCAGCGCGTTGAACCCATCCTGATCGTCGGCCGTTTCGGGAAAGTTGAGCGCGCTGATCAGATCGTCATTGGCCAGCGGCAGCGCAATGTCTTCGGCCTGCGTGCCGAGGGCAAGCGTGGGCTGGTCGTCCCCGCCCGTGGGGGCGGCAGGCGCCGGTGCCTTTGGCGGCGACACAGTACGGTTTGAGGCGAACGTTGCCACAGTGCTCTCGGTCTGCTTGGCCGCCTGCACGATCTCGTCGAGCTTTTTGTCCACGCTGGAGCTCGGCATGACGCCCTGGGCTTGCCGGTCGGCCACGTAGGTCTGGCGGATGGCATCTATGGCGGTCTGCAGGCGGTAGCTTTCGTCTCGCACGATCCGCGCGGACCGCGCGGCTGACGCCGCCACCCAGATGATCGCTACAGGCAGGAAGACGGACAGGATCGTCATAACGAAGGTGAGCTGTTCGATGTTTTCAGGCGCAAACATCGTGGCCCCATCCATCCCTAGAAAGAACACGCCCGCACCCACCATCCAGACGGTGGCCAGCGCGATCGCGACGATCTCAAGAGGTGACATGCCCTTTGGGCTCGGCCTGTCATACACCCCAAGGGGGCGGTTCTTGTCAGCGTTTTGGTCTTGTGCAGCCATAGCGGGCTCAAATGTAGGTAATGCTCAAAATCTCGTAGCTGCGCGTACCGCCCGGGGTGCGGACCTCCACGCTGTCCCCCTCATCTTTGCCAATGAGCGCGCGGGCAAGGGGAGATTTAACGTTGAGCTTACCATTCTCGATATCGGCCTCGGGTTCGCCTACGATTTGATAGGTTTTCTCTTCATCGGTGTCTTCATCGACGATCTCGACCGTCGCGCCGAACTTGATGGTGCCTGAGAATTTCGACGGATCCATCACATCGGCGCGTGACATCACGGCCTCGATTTCCTTGATGCGGCCTTCGATAAAGCCCTGCTTTTCGCGTGCGGAATGGTATTCGGCATTCTCTTTGAGATCGCCGAGCTCGCGTGCTTCGGCGATGGCCGCGATGATGGCCGGACGCTCAACGCTCTTGAGGGTCTTCAGCTCGGCGTCGAGCTTTTCATAGCCGGTACGCGTCAGCGGTATCTTGTCCATGGTCTCGCTCCTTCGGGGCCAGCGCGAAGATGTGACCCATGTCGGCCCATGATTGCAAGCCGATAGCCGCGCGCTGGGCGGTGCTGCGCTGGCGTCATAGCGGGGCCTGACGGTGCTTATTTTGGCGCGGTAGGATCACCTCCTGTTGCCGCCGCGGCAAGTCCAGATAAACTCATGCAAATATTTTTTGCTAAGGGGCCCATTTGCCTGCGGTTTTACGTCCCGTCTCAATTGACCCGCACGTAAGAAGCTCTTTGTATAGCGCGACACCAAAGCGAGAGAGCGATGTTCGATACACAACGCGAAGCCATGGAATACGATGTCGTGATCGTTGGCGCGGGGCCTGCGGGCCTGTCTGCCGCGATCCGTCTCAAGCAGCTCGACGAAAACCTCGAGGTCGTTGTCCTCGAAAAGGGTTCGGAGGTGGGCGCGCATATCCTGTCTGGGGCGGTGCTCGATCCGTCAGGGCTCGATGCGCTGCTGCCCGATTGGCGCGATATGCAGGCGCCGATTTCTGTCGAGGTGACAGAAGACAACTTCTACATGCTGGGCGAGGCCGGGCGCATCCGGATCCCCAATGCTGTCATGCCGCCGCTGATGAACAATCACGGCAACTACATCGTCTCCATGGGCAACGTGTGCCGCTGGATGGCGACCGTGGCGGAAGGCATGGGCATTGAGATTTTCCCAGGCATGGCCTGTTCTGAG
>JBCBME010000151.1:0-6341 GCA_039822945.1 Pseudomonadota bacterium | reverse complement strand
GGCACCCTGACTATGCGGAGGCTTTTGCCCGCCACGTCGCCGAGACGTAGGAAGTGTCTCACTTCTGAGACGCTCTGCTGCGGCGCGGCTAGGCAAATGCTGGCCTTGGCGCTGCAGCGCAGCGGGACTCGCCGCAATGGGTGCGCTAGCGTTTGCTCATGCGCCACGCCGATCTCGTGTTTTCCGCAATCACTTCAGCGCGCGCCGCTCGCTGCAAGATCGCTGCCTCCTGGACGCGGTCGCACAATCGTCACGGGCTCGACCCGACCCATCGCGCTGCGCCGAAAGTCCTGTCAGATGCGGAGCTTAACGCCCGCTGCGACGAGGCGGGCCGGATGCTGTCCATCGGCAGCGCAAAGCTCGATCACCTCTTTGGGCTCGTAGGTGCGTCTGGCTGCACGGTGGTGCTGACCGATGACCGTGGCGTGATTCTCGATCACCGCATTTCCGACGGCGATCAACACGATTTTAAGCGCGCGGGCATCATCCGCGGCGCAGATTGGTCAGAAGAGGCAGAGGGCACCAACGGGATCGGAACGTGTCTCGTCGAAGGGCGGAGCGTCATCATCCACAGAGGGGAGCACTTTCTGTCTAAGAACGTGAGCCTCAGCTGCATCGACAGTCCGATTTACGGCGCAAATGGTGAACTTATTGGCGCGCTCGATGTCTCTTCCGCGCGGGCCGACCAAACGGGCGCGAACAACACGCTCATCGCTGCGATGGTCGCCCAAACGGCCAAGCAGATTGAAGCGGATAACTTCAAGGCCGCATTCTCGGATGCGCGCATCATCTTTGCCGAGGATCAGGACGCGGACCGCAACGCGCTGATTGCGGTCAATTGCGATGATGTGATCGTGGGTGCCACACGCGCTGCACGTCAGATTTACGGGTGGGGCGCCAAGGGTGCACTTGAACCCGTCGCTGCGACGGACCTTTTCGGGCGTGAAAGCCGCAGAGGATTTGAGCGCGGCGAGAAAGCCGCTGTCATGCGCGCACTGATCCGCTCGGGGGGCAATGTGAGCGCGGCGGCCAAGGATCTCGGCGTAGGGCGCGCGACGCTCTACCGCCGGATGAAGCGGTTGGGCCTCGCCCACCGCGCAGAACTGTCTCGGGGCTGACACACTTCGCACGCGCTGCCCGTGTAGCCCGGCTAGCCCGTCGCCGGCCTCTGCAGACACTCTGACTCCAGCCGCCCACAAAGGGCGGATTTTTAGGGAGGACGATCCATGAACGACATGACCCTCATCGACGGCGGCACCCATGTGTCTCCGTTTGCGAAGTCATACAGCAACTTCATCGGCGGCGAATTTCGCGCGCCACTCTCCGGCAAGTATTTCGAGAATGTGAGCCCGCTGACCGGCATGAGCATGGGGCAGATTGCGCGCTCCAATGCCGACGATATCAACGCGGCCCTCGATGCCGCGCACAAGGCCGCGGACGCGTGGGGCCGCACCAGCGTGACCGAGCGCTCGAACATGCTGCTCAAGATCGCTGACGTGCTCGAGCAAAACCTCGAGCTCCTCGCCATCTGCGAATGCTGGGATAACGGCAAGGCGATCCGCGAGACCCGCGCTGCCGACCTGCCGCTCGCCATCGACCATTTCCGCTACTTCGCGGCCTGTATCCGGGCGCAAGAAGGAACCATGGCCGAACTCGACAACGACACCGTGGCCTATCACTTCCACGAGCCGCTTGGCGTTGTGGGCCAGATCATCCCGTGGAACTTCCCGCTGCTGATGGCAGCGTGGAAGGTCGCGCCTGCACTTGCCGCCGGTAACTGCGTGGTGCTGAAGCCTGCAGAGCAGACGCCCGCGACGATCATGGTCTTCTGCGAACTCATCGCAGACATCCTGCCCGCGGGCGTCTTCAACGTCGTCAATGGCTTTGGTCTCGAGGCCGGTAAGCCGCTCGCCCAGTCAACGCGCGTGGCAAAGGTCGCGTTCACGGGTGAGACGACAACGGGCCGCCTCATCATGCAGTACGCGTCAGAGAACATCATTCCGGTGACGCTCGAGCTTGGTGGGAAAAGCCCCAATGTCTTCTTCTCTGACATCGCCAACGAGGACGATGCTTACTTTGACAAGTGCGTAGAGGGCTTTGTGATGTTCGCGCTCAACCAGGGTGAGGTCTGCACCTGCCCATCGCGTGCGCTGATCCACGAGGATGTCTATGAGCGCTTCATGGAGCGCTGCATCGAGCGCACGAAGGCGATCGCGCTGGGCGATCCGCGGGAAGGCGACACCATGATGGGCGCGCAGGCATCGAGCGAGCAGCAGGAAAAGATCCTGAGCTACTTCGACATCGCACGTCAGGAAGGCGCGGAAGTGCTGACCGGTGGCGGTGAGCGCAAGATGTCCGGCGATCTTGAGGGCGGCTACTATGTCGAGCCCACCATCCTGAAGGGCAACAACAAGATGCGCGTCTTCCAGGAAGAGATCTTCGGGCCCGTCGTGTCGGTGACGACCTTCAAGGACGATGCCGAAGCGCTCGATCTTGCCAACGACACGCTCTACGGCCTCGGTGCCGGCGTGTGGTCGCGCGATGCCAACAAGTGCTACCGCTTCGGTCGCGAGATCAAGGCGGGCCGCGTTTGGACGAACTGCTACCACCTCTATCCCGCGCATGCGGCCTTCGGGGGCTATAAGCAGTCCGGCATCGGGCGTGAGACGCACAAGATGATGCTCGACCATTACCAGCAGACCAAGAACATGCTGGTGAGCTACTCGCCCAACAAACTGGGCTTCTTCTAAGGCTCCTCCCAGTGGAGCTCGGGGCGTGTGCTTTGCATGCCCCGGGCTCCCGGGTCCCAGTGTTGGATGTCAGAGACCTTCAACGAGAATGAGATCCGTGTCGGAGATTTTCTCGCGCACTGTGCGCGCCTCACTGTAGGCGTCTGAGTCGTAGAAGGCCTGCGCCGCTTCGAGGCTCTCAAATTCGATGACGATGGAGAGGCCTTCTGCTCCGCCTTCACGATGGTCGGGAGCGGGATTGCGCACGAGGACATTGCCGCCATGGGCCTTGATCGCCGCGCCAGAGAGTTGCTTGAACTCTTGGAACGCGTCTTTGTCGTGCACCCTGATATGGGCGATGAGATAACCTTTGGGCATGGCGTGTCCCCGTGACGTTGCTGGTGTGCTCATCCTGAAAAGCGCTACGCTCAATGTCCAGCGGCGCGGAACGCGGCCTTGTGACTGGGCCGAACAACAACTCGGAGCTATATCTCCGAAGAGGGAGGATCATATGACCGAGCATGTAACCATATCCTGCGCCACCGACGCGGACATCGTCCCGGGGACAGAAGCTGCCACGCGCGTGACCGCGACGCAGGCGGCGATCGACCTCATCGCTGAGATCCGAGACGACCATGGCCCGGTGATGTTTCACCAGTCTGGAGGCTGTTGCGACGGGTCAGCCCCGATGTGCTACCCGGTTGGTGACTTCAAAACGGGCTCGTCCGACGTGCTGCTCGGCGAGATCGACGGCGCGGAAGTCTATATCTCGGGCCCGCAATTCGAGGCTTGGAAGCATACACAACTCATCATCGACGTCGTGCCCGGTCGCGGCGGCATGTTTTCTCTCGACAACGGGACAGGCAAGCGCTTCCTGACGCGCTCACGGGTGTTCACGGACGAGGAAAGGGCGGAGCTGGGTCTCTAGGACCACGGATTTCTAGTCGAGTATGGCCGCCACGATGGCTGCCGTGGGAAAGCACGTGGCGCGTTGGCCGCGGGCTGCCTGCCAGAGGCCTATGGCGCGACGTGTCTTGTTGCCTACGAGCCCGTCCGCACCACCGACATCGTAGCCTTGGGCCACGAGGCGTTCCTGCATGCGCGCGATCTCTCCACGGGTCATGTCATCGGCCCGTCCCCAGCCCGCGCGGAACGCGGGCGCGCCGTAGGCGATGCGATCCGCAAGGTTGCCAACGAAAAGCGCGTAAAGGTCGCTCTCGTTGTAGGCCTTGAGAACGCTGAAATTCTGCGTCGCCACGAAAGCCGGGCCCTCGGTGCCCGCGGGCAGGACGAGGAAGCCGTCGACGCGGCGCTCATTTTCGGGGAAGGGGCGACCGGTGACGCGCGTCACCCCCGCTTCCTCCCACTCCAAGATCTGGCGGGCCTGATCGGGTCCGTTCACGGTGCAGGTGAGGGCGGGCGGCAGGCGGATCTCATAGCCCCAGTCAGAGCCCGCCACCCAGCCCTTGTCCTGCAGGTAACCGGCGATGGACGCGAGCGTGTCCTCTTCGGAGCCCCAGATGTCGATGCGACCGTCCCCGTCGCCATCGCGGGCATGGGCAAGATAGGAAGAGGGGAGGAATTGCGGCTGCCCCATTGCGCCGCCCCAGGATGCTCGCAATGTCAGACCGGTTGCCTGCGAAATGCGAAGCGCCTTGGCGAACTCGCCCGTAAAGAATGCGCGCCGCGTTCCTGCATAGCCCCGCGTGGCTAGAACCTGGAGCGCATCATGCGGGATCGTTGCGCGGCCATATGCGCTTTCGCGGCCCCAGATCGCGAGGATGATGCGGCCGGGCACGCCCGTCTCACGCTCGATGCGCTGAAGCAGCGTGGCGTGCTTTTGCCCAAGCGCACGGCCCCGCGCTGCGAGGCTCTGAAGGTTCGCTTCGTTGAAGTAACGCGCGGGGGCTGAGAACTCCGCCTGGCTGTCGGTGGGTGGCACAGCGCCACTGCGCGAGAGGCCCGGCAGGTCAAAGTCTGGCGTGAGCCCCCGTGTCAGGGCGTTAAACGTTTGGCGCGACACGCCTTCGGCCTCTGCGGCAGGGCGTGCCGTCCTTTCGAGCCACGTCTCGAAATCCGCGGAAACAGGGGCGGCAAGGAGCGTGAGAAACACGGCGAGGAGACGCAGCATGCCTTGAGAGGAGAGCCCGCCGCCCGTTGTCGTCAAGCCTTAAGGCGTCACTCCACCCGTGCGACCGAGATCGAGATGCCGCTGAAGCTGAGTGCGACGTATACCGCGCCGAGGGCGAGTACGAGAACGATGATAAGCTTTGGATCCCGAGCGACCTCTCTCACGAGATTGCTGAAGATCAAAAGGCCGACAAGGCCCAAAGCTGCGAAACATCCGGCGATCATGGAGGTGGGGTAGCGACGCCATATGGCGCGAGTAGGGCGAAAAAAAGGGGCGCCCGAAAGCGCCCCTTTGCAGTCCACAGGGAGAAACGTGGACGTCAGCAGCTGTAGTAGAGCGCAAACTCCATCGGGTGGGGCGTGTGCTCGTAGGCCGTGACCTCTTCCATCTTGAGCTCGATGTAGCCCTCGATCTGGTCTTTGGTGAACACGTCGCCTGCGAGGAGGAAGTCCATATCCGCTTCAAGCTCTTCAATGGCCTCACGCAGCGAGCCGCAGACCGTGGGGATGCCGGCGAGCTCTTCTGGAGGCAGATCGTAGAGGTCCTTGTCGGACGGATCGCCGGGATCGATCTTGTTCTTGATGCCGTCGAGGCCAGCCATCAGCAGGGCTGCAAAGCAGAGATACGGGTTTGCCGACGGATCCGGGAAGCGGGCCTCGACGCGCTTGGCCTTCGGGCTTTCCGTCCACGGAATACGCACGCAGCCGGACCGGTTACGGGCGGAGTAGGCGCGCAGAACCGGAGCCTCAAAGCCCGGAATTAGACGCTTGTAGGAGTTGGTGGACGGGTTCGTGAAGGCATTGAGCGCCTTCGCGTGCTTCAGGATGCCGCCGATGAAGTAGAGCGCTTCGTCGGACAGATCGGCGTACTTGTCGCCGGCAAAGAGCGGCTTGCCGTCTTTCCAGATCGACATGTTGCAGTGCATGCCGGTGCCGTTGTCGCCTGCTATGGGCTTGGGCATGAAAGTTGCCGATTTGCCGTAGGCCTGCGCCACGTTGTGGATGACGTACTTGTACTTCTGCAGCTCATCGGCCTGCTTGGTGAGCGAGCCAAAGATGAGGCCAAGCTCGTGCTGGCACGAGGCCACTTCGTGGTGGTGCTTGTCCACCTTCATGCCGAGGCGCGCCATGGTGGAGAGCATCTCGGAGCGGATGTCCTGACCGTCATCGGTCGGGGGCACCGGGAAATAGCCGCCCTTCACGCCGGGACGGTGGCCCATGTTGCCCATCTCGTACTCGGTGTCGGTGTTCCATGAGGCGTCGATTGCGTCGACCTCGTAGGAGACCTTGTTGATCGTGTTCGAGTAACGAACGTTGTCGAAGAGGAAAAATTCCGCTTCCGGTCCGAAATAGCACACGTCGCCGATGCCCGAAGACTTCAGGTAGGCCTCGGCCTTTTCAGCCGTGCCGCGCGGGTCACGATCGTAGGCTTCACCGGTGTCCGGCTCCACGACGGAGCAATGCACACAGACGGTCTTTTCC
>JBCBME010000150.1:0-6361 GCA_039822945.1 Pseudomonadota bacterium | reverse complement strand
TTCGATATTGGCGGGGATCGTGAAGACGTCACCGGCGTCACACAGCGTCATCTGCTCGCGCAGATCGACGCCCATCTCGTAGTTGTAGGGCGTGTAGAGCGCCGAGATCTTGCGCACGCCTTGCGGCCCGAACCGCGTGCCTGCGCGGTAGGTCGTGCCTCCGTCAAAGGGGATCCCGAGGACTGTGGCGTCGTAGTCCTTCACCTCGAGCACGTCCTCGGCATAGGGCGCTTTCAGGAAGGTGTTGATGCCCGCGTAATGCGGCAGCTCACCCCGGGCAAAGGTGGGGATCGCCTTGTCTTCGATGCTGTCGGCGCCGGTGAGCCCCATGCGCAGCGCCCAACGGCGTTCCTGATCCCAGCGGCCCTCGGGAATGTCGGCCTCGGCCTGCATCGCCTTCCACCCCTGAAGCTTGGTGAGATCGGGGTGGTGAAAGCGGCGCTCGTCATGGGCGTTAGGCCGGTGCGACCGGCTACGATCGTGGCGGCGCTCATTGGGGGCAAAAGACATGGGGCTCCTCCGGGGTGTTATGTGTTGGGCCGGGCGTCAGCCGCCAGGCCGGGCAGATGCTCGAGCGTTCGCTGGAACGGGATGCCCTGATCGCGTGCATCAAAATCGTAGGTTATTGTTGCGCCGTACGCGTTGGGATCGTGGGGGTCCCAGCGCTCCTTGTCGAAAACAAGAACACGGTCGCCGAGCTTGAAGCCTTCCTCAAGGTCGTGGGTGACCATGAAAACAGTCATGCCCGTCTCTGCACGGAGCTCAGACAGGAAGTCATGCATCGACAGCCGCGTGCCGGGATCGAGCGCGCCGAAGGGTTCGTCGAGAAGGAGGATGCGCGGCTTGGCAGCGAGCGCCTGCCCGATGGCAAGCCGCTGTTGCATGCCACCCGAGAGCGTTGCGGGATATTGATCCGCGACATGGTCGAGCCCGATGCGGGAGAGCACCTCATCGGCACGGGCGAGCGCGGCCTTGCGCTCAGCCCCAAAGAAGCGGCCCCATGTCGTGCGAAAGCTCTCACCAGCCACCACGTTCTCACGCACTGTCATGTGCGGGAAGACCGAGTAGCGCTGAAAAACGACCCCGCGATCAAGCCCGGGCTCCTGCGCGGGCTCAGCCCCGGCAACACGTATCTCGCCTCGCGTGGGTCTTTCCTGGGCGAGGAGGAGCCGCAGAAAGGTAGACTTTCCGCACCCGGAGGCGCCGACGATGGAGATGAACTCCCCCTCCTCCACCTCGACATTCACGCGTTCGAGGATCGGGCGCGCGCCGTAGCTCTGAAAGATATCCGTGGCAGTGACAAAGCTCACAGCGACGCCTCCGTCCACGGGAAGAAGCGCTTCGAGACTTGCTTCAGCACCAGATCCATGAGGAAGGCGATGAGCGTGATCCAAAGGACGTATGTCAGGATGACATCCATCGCGAGGAAGCGCCGCACGAGGAAAATGCGGTATCCCAGCCCCTCCTGCGAGGCGATGGCCTCGGCTGCGATGAGAAAGAGCCAAGCCGGCCCGAGCGAGAGACGAACCGCCTGGATGAGGCGCGGCAGGATCTGCGGGAGCGCGACACGCACGGCGATCACCCACGAAGAGGCGCCCAGTGTCTCTGCCTTCACGATCATCTCCCGGGGGATCTCCGCCACCCGCGCGCTCAAATCCCTGACCATGAAGGGCAAGATGCCCACGACGATGAGGACGACCTTTGAGGTCTCACCAAGACCAAAGACGATGAACAGGATTGGCAAAACCGAAAGCGGCGGGATCATGGAGACGACCGCGACAAAGGCCGCAAGACCCGCACGGACATGGGGAAGAAGCCCGATCAGGAGGCCGAGCACCGTGGCGAGCACCGCAGAAATGCCCACGCCCCAGGCCAGCCGGACGAGGCTTGCGGCGGTGTCACGCCACAAAAGGATCGTCTCCGAGCGCCGGTCCGGCTCGGTAAAGAGCCGCTCCGCCGTTGCCGCGATGGTTGAGAGCGACGGTAAAAGCTTGTCCTGTGGGTTTTCCGCCAGCCGAATGGCAGAACCCGTCATGTAGGCCACGAGGACCAACACGAAGGGCACTGCGATGAGCGCGGCTTTCAGGGCCGCGCCCGGCTGGCGATTGATCAGGCGCATGGCGGAGGCTTAGAGCGCGCCGTCCGCGGCCATCTGCATGTAAGTGGTGTCGAAGCGGAACTGGACGTTGCCCTCATCACCTGTGATGGACCCGTCGGGATAGGCGACGCCGACGAAGTCCGCGGAGGGCGCACCTTCGCCGAGGATGCCCTTGTCGAACAGGAACTCCGCCACGCTCACCATGGTTTCGGGCAGTTCGCCGCTCTGAGCAAAGCTCACCGCGCTTGCGGGATCGTAGAACATCTCTGTTGAGGCAAGCTGCGCGTTGTAGCCTGCGAGATCGGTGCCAGACGCCTCTGCAAGCGCTGTCAGCACCTCTTCATCACCCGCGGCCATCAGGCCCATAACCTCGTACCACGCCCCAACGAGCGCCTTGCCAAAGCTCGGGTTGGCTTCGAGGACCTCGGTGTTTACGACCATGAGGTCGATGATCTCACCGGGAATGTCGGAACTGTCGAAAAGCTTTTTGGCGCTGGGATCTTCCAGGATGGTGGACACCAGCGGGTTCCAGGTCACCACGGCCTCTACGTCCGGTGTGGCGAAGGCGGCGATCATGTCGGCGTCGGAGGTGTTGATGACGGCCTCGAGCTGGCTCTCCCGCAGGCCGACGGAATCAAGTGCCCGCGCCAGAAGGTAGTGAGACACCGACAGCTCCACGAGGTTGACCGGCTTGCCTTCGAGATCGGCGAGTTCCCCATCGCCCTTCACGATCACGGCGTCATTTCCGTTGGAGAAATCCCCCACGATAAGGGCCGTGGTGTCCACGCCGCCACCTGCCGGGATCGAGAGAGTATCCATGTTGGTAGCGGAGACGCCGTCAAACTCACCCTCGGTGTACTGGATGATCGACTCCACGTAGTCGTTGATCTGCACGATCTCGACGTCGATGCCGTACTTGTCGGCCCATTTGTCCATGATGCCGCTATCTTCGAGATAGCCCCAGGGCATCCAACCCACATAGATCGACCACGCGACCTTGAATTCGGTTTTTTCCTGCGCGGCAGCGCCGGTTGCCAGTGCGATTGCCAGAGCAGAAGTTGTGAGCAGCTTTTTCATCGTCGGTCCCCAATCAGGTTTCACCAATGGATTGACCGCATGAAGGGCGAGTAGAAGCGCAGGTCAAACCAGCGCAGTAGCCTCCCGGGATTTTGCCCCGCCGTGTACCTGACGACTATCGCCGCCAAGCGATAACTCTCGGACCAGACCCTCTGCGGAAGGCGGAACCCTAGTTATCCTGCCCCTTCACGCTTTGGGATTTGCTGTCGACACGTCAACTGTGGCCCGCTCCGTGATGGCTATCATCCCGAGGCCGCCCAATTCGTGGGCGAAATTTTGACGCGACGCTGAAGTTTAGACCGATGCAGGCACCGTGCGTTGAGGGATCTCAGGCGGTTTGGGGGAACGTTCAGGCGCGTTTCACGCGGGTTCGGCGTCTTGATTACATCTATGGTGGAAGAAAGCCTTGGGCCCTGTGCTCTTTTTGGAGCACAGCGGCTCGCCGAGCAGAGGGCGGAATTTGTCACCGTTTGAGATCAAGACTTTCGCAGCGAACCTTCGCGGGTCGCCGTCACTGCTAGTGACGCGTTCTCGTCGTCTTGAAAACGGTGGGCTCGTGGTCTGATGAGTTGGTATCCGTATCTGCGGATCGGCAGGGTTGTGCACCAGCGACGCTCGTTGTGGCTTCAATCATGCGATCCGTGGTGAGCCATTCAATGTCGCTCTGGATGACCGACAACCGCGCCTCGAGCGCTTTGAAGTTGCCATCACTTGGCGCATCTGTGGGCGGCGTTTCAGCTGCAACTCGGGGCGTTCGCCGCAAGGCTCCGACAAGAGCGGCGAGCAAGCACGCGTTGAGCGCTGACAGCGCCACCAAAAGCATCACGGTCATCGACAACATGCGGCGCTAGTCTCCCAAGGATCCGACATCGCGGAAGAAGCTCTCCGCGATACGTTGGGAATCCAGCGGATAGGCACCGGAAAGGATCGCCGCCTTGGCGCGCGCAACCCGCGCGGCATCGAGGGGAGGCTCGAGCTGTGAGAGACGTTCGATGGCCACAGCCACGCCATCGCTGAGGGCGACGGTGTCGGCGGCTGGAACAGGTGTCGCCGCAGCAGCGCCACCCTGGCTTCGTGCGGGTCCATCGCTAGGACGCGGTGACGCTGCATCCGCAGGGCGCAGACGCGACACATTTGCAGAATTGATAGGGTCCACCACGGTCAGTCCTTTCCGCAGCCACTTTCTGGGCTCGCACAAGAAGAAACGGTCGCAATGCGCGCGATGTTAGCCCCAACGGTCACAAAATTTTTGCCCGTGACTTCGGCACGCAAAATCTGCCCGCTCGATGTGTTGAGAACGTCGACGACTTCGCCAAGCTGGCCTGACGACTGCGGGATACCAGAGACTTCGATCGCGATCCCGCTCCGAGAGAGGGACAGCGTCACGGGCACACCCTCGGAGACGTACCAGGATTGCTCGAGGTGGCGCGCAAGAAGGGTTTGGCCGCGCCCGAGGTTCACGCGAAGCGTGCGCCCAAGAGCCCGCTCGAGATCAGAGAGAGCCCCCGCCCTTACATCGCTGCCGTCCCCCCTGTATTCTAGGTGATGGGGCTGCAGGATCGTGCCGCGCGCAAGGCTTTCGCGCAGGATCAAGACGGCTGCGGGCCCACCCACCGCAGTCCCAAGAGTGCCGGGCGACAAGGGTTCGGTTCGAAATTCCCTGCGCCATCCCGTCGTGGGGCACGTGACGCCGACGCGCTTTCCGCCCGCAGACGGTAGTTGGATCTGCAGCGGCGCGGCGCAGCCTGGAAACATCCTGTTGGCGGATACCGCAACACGGCTCGCCATGCCTGCGCTCCTTAGCGCGGCGTTGGCTTGCTCTGCGACCGCCTCCCCCGTCAGCACCGTTGGCTCTGCCGAGAGCGGAGCGGCAAAGAGGAGCGAGACCACGATGCAGAGGGCCCTCGACGCTCTCATCGCGCTGTTCCGACAAAGTAGATCTCACGACCTGCGAAGCTGCCGGCGGAGGCTCTGGGATCGAGTGGCTTCAAAGTGGCAGTCCGCTCACCAAGGGTGACGATCTCAAGGAGACCAATGCTTGCAGCTCCGTCATCAACAAAGGCCAAACTCGTCTTGGTGAGACCGTGGCGGCGCCCGAGGGGCACGCTGAGCGTATCGCCCCTTCCCGCAATGCGGGCGCGCGGGGCCTGGCAGGCCAGCGTCGCAAAGAAGGCGCGAACGTCCTGAACGAGGCCCGCTGCAAGCTGCGCCTCAGCGCGCGGGCGGTGTTGGCCTGTGATCAAGGCATCAAGACCATCAGACCGCGCTGAAGCCTGCCGCCGAAAGATCCGGCGGATGCTCTTGCCGCCGCGGTCAAGCACCGTCACGGCCAATGTGAGCTCCGTCCTCAGCCCTTGCCCGCGCAGGTCAAGCGCAAGCTCAAGCGTTTGGTTTCCAGGGGGCGTCACGCGTTCGCCGCGTGTCAGCGATGTGTAGTCGAGCCCGGCAGCCACGCGTCGCGTGGGCTTTGAGCGAATGCTCTCGATACTCACCCAAGGCAGTTCTCCAATCGACGCCAAAAGATCGCGCGACAACCTCTGTGCCACTGGCACGGCCCAAGCGCCCGCCTGAGGCGACACAGAAATCTGCGGCGGCACAGCATCCACCGTCAGCAAGCGCGACCCGCTGCACCCGAGGGGCTGCGCGGGGCCCACGAGCGCCCGAACTCGAACCCGCCAGTGGCCTTGATCGACCCGTGCCGACAAAAGCTCATGGCGGAACACCTGCCCCGTCGCGCGGAGCACTGCGATGTCCGAGACAAGCCGCGTGTTATGGAGCGTAGAGTGACCGTCCAGCTGCGCCCCGCCACCAAGGGCGGCTGAAATCAAGGCCTCTCCCAAGGCACGCTGACGCGCAGCGTCGCTGTCCGACTGAGATTGAATGAAGGCAAGTCCCTCAGCTTCGATCCAGCGGGCCGTACTTTCTGCGGCCGCGGAAAGAGGGCCAAGAGCGAGACTGAGAATGAAGGCGAGAACGAAGCGCATGTCAGAGCCGGCTCACACGCCCAGCCGCGCGGCGCGCGTGATATAGGCGACAACGTCGGGATCGAGGGTCAGCACCACCTCATAGGAATCCTGACTTTTCGGTGTGATACGTTCCGTCCTTGCGCCTCTGATTTCCCCGGAAACAAGAGCAAGCAGACGGTCGTTCTGCACGATTGTATCGCGCACGCTTGTCTCCGCCGTC
>JBCBME010000149.1:0-6387 GCA_039822945.1 Pseudomonadota bacterium | reverse complement strand
GTCTGGGGCGTGCTGAGCCATGCTAACAACCCCAACGCACGGCTGAGCGCGGGACGCTAAGCCGCCCCTGGCCGCTGGATCAGCACAGAGCAGGGCGCGCGACGGGCCACCCGGGCCGCGGTGGAGCCTAGGAAGTAGTCCATCGCTGAGGGATGATGCGCGCCTACGATGATGAGGTCCGCGTTGATCTCTTCCGCCACCTCACTGATGCGGACGCCGGGCTTTCCCGTGGTTACGAGGCACTCGATATCTCCCGCGCCATTTGCGATGGACTGAAGCTTTTCGAGCATCTTGGTGGTGAGATGGTTCTCCGACTTCACCGTCACGAACTCGGCCGTGAAGCCTGGGATCTGTTCGAGCACCGTCACCAGTATGATTTTCCCGCCATCCGCGAGCAGCTGCCGGGCAAGGCTCAGCTTTTCGGCCACGAGCTTTTCATGATCGATGGCGACCGGGATGAGGATCGAAGAGGGCATGGCGGTTTCCTTTCTGGTCAGCGGTGCGGGCTACGGCAGACCGGCCAGCGCGCGCGCTTGTTCGACGAATGGGGTGGGAACATCGAGGCCGTGCGCCTCGGCTTGGGCGCGGGCAGCAAGACGGCGTGCCCCGGGCAGGCGGGCCCCTTCCATGGCGGCGATGCCAGAGAGAAGTTCCGCGACACGCGCTCCGTAGTCAGACTGCGCGCCCGGGTCGATCGCGATGAGCGTCTGACCCACGCGGGGCGGGGGGCCGTCCGCGTTAAAGAAGGAACCCGCCTCAGTGCTGAACGCGCTTCCGGTGAGAGCTGTGGCGAGAATTTCCACCATCAGCGCGAGGGCTGTCCCCTTCGCCTCGCCGATGGGCAGCATGGTGCCGCCGAGTGCATCGTCCGGGTCCGTTGTGGCGGCGCCATTTGCGTCGAGCGCCCAACCTTCGGGGATCGCGGTTCCTGCCTTTTTGGCGGCCATGACCTTGCCGCGGGCCACCTTTGAGAGCGACAGATCGATGACGAGCGGCGCGCCTCCGTCCACGGGGGTGGCAAACGCGATGGGATTGGTGCCAAAGACGGCCTCGCGCCCCCCCCAGGGCGCCATGGCCTTAGGCGTGTTGGCGACCATGAGCCCCACGAGGCCCGCATTGGCCAGGCGCTCCACTTGGATCGAAAGCGCGCCGCAATGGTGAGAATTCCCGATGGCCATGAGCGCCACACCCTGCGTCTTGCAGAGCGCTGTTCCGGCCTCGATGGCTGCGTCTAGCGCGGGGTAGGCGAAGCCGTGATCGGCATCGATGTAGAGCGACGCTGGCGCACGGTTCTCCACGCGCACGTGAGCCATGCCATTGATTTTTCCGCTTCTTACCTGCGCTGCATAATCCGCGACGCGGGAAAAGCCGTGCCCTTTCTGCCCCTCTGCTTCGGCGGCAACGAGTGCCCGCGCGACCGACGCAGCCGAAGCTGTGGGCGCGCCTGAGGCCTCAAAAACCGCCGTGAGCAGCGTTTCCGCCTCGGAGATGGAAAGGATGGACGTGGACATGGGGTTAAGCCCCGCCCCGGACGCTCCGGGGCGGGAAGTGGTCAGGCAGAGCGGTAGAGCTTTGTCATCGAGAATTCGCGATGGCCCAGCGCCTCTGCGGCCGTGTTACGGCCATTCGCGGTACGGCGGATCATCTCGATGAGGGCGTCTCCGGCTTCGTCGATGGTCATCTCGCGGCGCAGGATGCCCGAGACGTCCACGTCCACATGCTCGCCCATGGTGCGCACGGTGCGCGGGTTCGCCGTGATCTTGATCACCGGCACGATCGGGTTGCCCACGACGTTGCCCTGCCCGGTGGGGAAGGTGTGGACCACCGCGCCACCTGCGGCCATGAGCGTTACGCATTCCGCCGCGGCCGACGAGCTATCCATAAAGTAGAGCCCGTCACCGCTCGATGGCTGCTCTGCAGGCTCAAGGATGTCGATATACTGCGATGTCCGCCCGATCTTTTCGAGGTTCCCGAGAGCTTTCTCCTCGATGGTGGTGAGGCCGCCTTCAATGTTGCCCTTGGTGGGCTGGCTGTCAGAGAGGTCATCGGTCTGGTGGGCGAAGATGACGTCGTCCTGATAGGCCTTCCACATCTTGTACCAGCGCTCGCCCACCTCTTCGTTGACGGCGCGCTTTTGGCAGATGTGTTCGGCACCCGTGATCTCGGAGGTCTCCCCGAAGAAGCCGGTGATCCCCTCGGGCAGGAGCTTGTCGTACATGTTGCCCACCGTGGGGCAGGAGCCCAGGCCCGTGGTCGTGTCGCTCTCGCCGCACTTTGTGCTCACCCAGAGCTCCTTGATCGAGCATTCCTCGCGCTGGATCTCGGTGGCCTTATGGACGAAGTCCTTCGCCGCCCAGGAAGCCGCGCGGATCGTCTCAAAATCGCCCTTCTGCTCGATGGAGAACTCGTCCACTTCCTTGCCCGTCTCGCGGATGCCGTCGGCAATGCGCTTGGTCCAGCCGGGCTCGATCCCGATCACAACGACGGAGTGGACGTTGGGGTTCGCGCCTGTGCCGATCATGGTGCGGAAGTGCAATTCGAGATCTTCGCCGAACTGGAGCCGTCCGTAAGCGTGAGGGATGGCGAGCGTGCCTTTGACGTTGTTGGACACGGCCTCACAGGCCGCGTTCGAGATGTCATCGACGGGCAGGATCAGCACGTGATTGCGGACACCTACGCGGCCATTCTCGCGGCGGTAGCCCATGAAGGTGATGTTGCTGTACTTCGACATGGGGCCTCTCCCTACCAGCGTTTCGTTTTGCAGTTGTGGGTGTGGACATGGCCGCCCTGGGGCACATCGGCGATGAATTTGCCGATGTCCTCGCCGTACTTGATCGCCGTGTCGCCGTTTTGGATGTCTTTGAGGGCAATCTTGTGCCCGATGGGGACATCCGCGCCTGCGGTCAGGCGGAAGGTGGAGTTGTCGTGGGTGATGCAGCACAGCATGTCTGTGCCCGCCGTGAGGCCCTCCACCACGACGACGCCGACATTGTCAGCTTGCTCGTGGACGAGGAGATGCGGGATTTCATTTGGCGCTGGATTGGCCATGGGATGCCTCTTTCAGGGTTTCAGGATGATTTTGGGCGCCGGGGTCACCCCGGCGCGGATGTCTGCGAAGGCCTGCGCTCCGGCCTCGAGAGGGCGGATCTCCGTCCAGTCGAGTGCGCCGAGCCGCCCGTCGAAAAGGGCGGTGCAGGTGTCGCGGAAGTCTTGTGCGGTATAGCAATAGGTGCCGATGAACGTGATCTCTTGCAGCGTCATGCGGCGGATATCGAGGCCGCCGGCATCACTGCCAAGCCCGATGTGAAGGATCACCCCCCCCGGGCTGGCGAGGGCGGAGGCGGCGGCACGCGTCGCCTCGTAGCCCACCGCATCTACAACGAGCGGCACAGTGCCACTTGGGGCCGTATCGATCGTGATCCCGCATCGCTCGGCGAGGTAGGCCGCCCGCGTTTCGTTTGGCTCTGCAAGCGTGACCTCCTCGACGCCCATGGCTTTGAGCGCGAGGACGGCAGCCACCCCGATCGCGCCGCCGCCGATGACATGGGCGCGGCGCTCAATGGCGGGGTGGAGGGCTTCGAGCCCAAGACGCGCAGCGTGCCAGCTGACGGCAATGGGCTCTGCAAGTGCCGCGTGATCGAGAGGCACCGCGTCGGGCACCTCCACCAAATTGCGCTCTGGCATCGTGAGATACTGCGCAAAAGCGCCCTCGCGCGGCGGCATGGAGATGATCTGCCGCGACGGGTCAAGGTTCTCGCGTCCCGAACGGCTCTCCGCGCTGTCGGGATTGACCACGAGAGGGTTGATCGTAACGCGTGTGCCATCCTTGGGGCCGCCAACGATTGTGCCCGCCCCCTCATGCCCGAGGATCAGCGGCGCAGGGCGGCGCGCATCGTGGCCGAGAAAGCCGTGCATGTCCGAGCCGCAGATGCCCACGCTTTCGATCCGGATGAGATGTTCGCCTTCTGCAGGCTGCGGATCGGGAACGTCCCGGATCTCGAGCGTTTCAACCCCGGTGTAAACAAGCGCCTTCATTTCGCAGTGAACCCCCCGTCAACCATCAGGACCTGGCCGGTGACATAAGAAGACGCCTCCGAGCACAGGAATAGCAAGGGGCCGTCGAGATCATCGGGGCGGCCATTGCGGCCCATACAGGTCTGCGCGGCATTGCGCGCGGCGCGGTCTGCATCGGCAAAAACCGCCGCGGTGAGCTCTGTCGGGAAAAACCCCGGCCCGATGGCGTTGACGTTTATCCCTCGGGAGGACCATGCCTCCGCCATTGCGCGCGTGAGCTGCGCCACGCCGCCCTTGGAGGCACCGTAAGCGATGCCCGCCGGAAACGCCCGGGTGCTTTGGAGCGAGGCAAAATTCACGATGCGCCCCCAGCGGTTTTTCACCATCGCAGGAGCCAGCGCGCGCGCCAGAAAGAATGGCGCGGAGAGATTAACAGAAAGCGTCGCATCCCAGCCCTCATCCGTGACGTCCTCGGCCGTCTGCCGCGCGTTGAGGCCCGCGGCATTGACGAGAATGCTTGGCGCACCGAACGGCGCGGTGATCTTCTCGATGAGCTCCGAAAGCCCCGCTCGGTCCGCGACATCTCCCGCAACAGGGGCGGCACCGGTCTCTTGCGCCAGATCTTCCAAGGCGTCGGCCCGTCGGGCCACGCCGACGACGCGCGCACCGGCGGCCGCCAACGCTTCGGCGGCACGGCGGCCGAGGCCCGAGCTTGCACCCGTCACCACCGCCACCTTGCCCTCGACGCTGAAGAGATCCGGCATGAGTTTAGCCTTCGGCGCTCAGATCGAAGTTTTCACCGGGGAAATACTTCGCAAGCCGGATGTCTGCTGTGCGGGCATGGGCCTCCATCCCTTCGAGCCGTGAGATCCGCGCAGTGGCTTCTGCGATAGGTTTCATCGCATCCGCGTTAGACCGCTGCCATGTGACGATCTTCATGTACTTGTGGACGCTGAGGCCGCCCGTATAGGTCGCCGCCCGCGAGGTGGGGAGCACGTGGTTTGTTCCGCTGGCCTTGTCGCCAAAAGCCACGGTGGTCTCTTCGCCTAGGAAGAGCGATCCGTAACAGGTGAGGGCTTCGAGCCACCAATCGAGATCGTCAGCCATGACGGTCAGGTGCTCAGGCGCGTATTCGTCGGACGTCGCAGCCATTTCTTCGCGATCGGCACACAGGATCACCTCGGCGTAGTCGCGCCATGCGGCGGTGGCGTTGTCCTTGTTCACCTCGGGTAGGTCGTCGATCAGGATCGGGACGAGACGCATCACCTCCTCGGCCAGGGTCCGGTCGTCGGTGACAAGCCAGACAGGCGAGTTGTAGCCGTGCTCGGCCTGACCGACGAGGTCGGTGGCCACCACCATGGGATCGGCGGTCTTGTCGGCCAGCACGAGGCTGTCGGTGGGACCTGCGATCATGTCGATACCCACGCGGCCAAAGAGGATCCGCTTGGCCTCGGCCACGAACTGATTGCCGGGGCCCACGAGAATGTTGGCCTTGGGCAGACCAAAGAGGCCAAACGTCATGGCGGCCACGCCCTGCACGCCGCCCATGGCCATGATCTTGTCTGCGCCGCAGATATGCGCAGCATAGACAATCGCCGGGGCGATGCCCACGTCCGGGCGCGGGGGGGAGCAGGCCACGATGTGTTTGCAGCCCGCGACCTTCGCGGTCGTCACCGTCATGATGGCAGACGCGATATGGCTGTAGCGACCGCCGGGCACGTAGCAGCCTGCGGCATCCACGGGGATCATCTTTTGCCCCGCGGTCATGCCGGGCACGACCTCAACGGAGATATCGGTCATGGAGGCCTTTTGCGCTTCTGCAAAGCGTTTGACGTTCCCATGGGAGAATTCGATGTCGCGCTTCAGCTTCTCGGGAACCAAAGCGATGGCGGCCTCGATCTCTTCCGGGGTCAGAAGGACATTGCCTTCGTACTTGTCAAATTTCGCCGCGTATTCGAGCGCCTTGGCGTCACCGCCTGCCTCGATATCGGTCAGGATGCCTTGCACGATGTCGTTCACATCGGCGGCGCCACTACGTGCGGTCAATTCGGCTTTCTTCAGATACTCACGGGCCATGGACGCTTCAGAAACCAAAGAGATCGTGCGCGCTATTTTGGATGACATCGAAGCGGGCGGTGATGCCGCCGCACTCGCCTATGCCAAAAAGTTCGACAAATACGACGGCGATATCCTGCTGGGCGCCGAGGCGATTGCCGCGGCGGCCGACGCCGTTCCGGACCGGCTGAAACGGGATATCGAATTTGCCCATCGCAACGTGAAGACCTTTGCAGAGGCACAGAAGGCCACGCTCAAAGACATTGAAGTGGAGGTTGTGCCGGGGCTGATCGCCGGGCAGAAATCCATCCCCGTCGC
>JBCBME010000148.1:0-6396 GCA_039822945.1 Pseudomonadota bacterium | reverse complement strand
AAAGCTTTGTGCGCATCACCGCGTCGCCCGGGCGCACGCCCGCTCCGATAATGGCCCAGTCCCGCGCGAGGCCCTTTTGCATCAGGCGATGGAGGTACCAGGCCTGATGCGCGCGATGAAAGTTTCCCATGCCGATATGGACGATGCCGGGCGTCAGATCCGCGCGCGCGTAGCTCGGCCGCAATGTCTCGCGCGGCAGTTCTGGCAGAGCCGCAAGCGAGAGCTTTGTGGCGATCAGCTCATCCATTGACCGCCATCCACATTGTAGGTTTGGGCCACGATGTAGCGTGCCTCGTCAGTGGCGAGGAAGACCGCCATCCCCGTGAGATCGTCGGCCACGCCCATCCGGCCAAAGGGGACAGCCTCCCCCACTTCCTTCTTCTTCTGGCCGGGTGCCTTGCCCTCGTACTTGGCAAAGAACGCGTCGACACCGTCCCAATGCTCGCCGTCCACCACACCGGGCGCGATGGCATTCACGTTGATCCCGTGCTGGATGAGGTTGAGCCCCGCCGATTGCGTCAGACTGATGATGGCGGCTTTCGTGGCGCAATAGACCCCCACGAGCGCCTCGCCCCGCCGCCCTGCTTGGGAGGCCATGTTGATGATGCATCCTTGCCCCCGCGGGATCATGTGCCGGGCGACGGCCTGCAGGGTAAAGAGCGTGCCCGCAACGTTGATGTCGAAACAGCGGGCGTAGTCCTCGCGGGTGATCTCCACGATGGGGGCTGCCGTAAAGATCGCGGCGTTGTTGATGAGGATATCGATCTGGCCGAGCCGTGCGACGGTGTCTGCCACCGCCGCATCGATGCTCGCCTGATCGGTGACGTCCATCGCGACGGCGATTGCGCCCTCGATCCTGCCCGCCTCGGCCTTCGCCCGCTCGATATCGATGTCGGCGAGCGCCACGCGCGCCCCTTCGGAGGCGTACTTCTCAGCGAAAGCGAGCCCGATGCCCCGCGCCGCCCCGGTGATAAGGGCTGTTTTGCCCTTGAGCCGTGTCATGCGATCCTGAGGCCCTGACCGTCGAATCTGTGCACCTGATCGGCACGCGGGCCCATCGTGATTTCGTCGCCGTGCTTCAGCTCCACCTCGCCCGTGGCGCGGACAGTGATGGTCTCGGCAAGGCCCGTGTCGTGGATATGGAGGAACGTGTCCGAGCCCAGATGCTCCGAAACGCCCACGCGCCCTGTCCATGGGCCCGCGCCGATATCGATGTGCTCGGGGCGGATGCCGATGGTGCCCGCGCCGTGTTGCTGGGCAGCGTTGCCCTCGATGAGGTTCATCTTGGGCGACCCGATGAAGCCCGCCACGAAGAGGTTGCGTGGTGTGCGGTAAAGCTCCAGCGGGGATCCTACCTGCTCGATATGGCCAGCCCGCAGCACCACGATCTTGTCGGCCATGGTCATGGCCTCCACCTGATCATGAGTGACGTAAATCATTGTCGTGTCGAGCTTTTTGTGAAGCTCGGAGATCTCCATGCGCATGCCCACCCGCAGTGCTGCGTCGAGGTTGGAGAGCGGCTCATCGAAAAGAAACGCGGCGGGCTCCCGCACGATGGCGCGCCCGATGGCCACGCGCTGGCGCTGACCGCCCGATAGCTGCCCCGGCCTGCGGTCGAGGTAATCGGTGAGGTTGAGCGCCTTGGCAGCAGCCTCGATCCGGCGGGTTTGCTCGTCTTGCGCCACGCCTGCCATCTTCATCGGAAAGGCGATGTTCTTTCGCACCGACATGTGCGGGTAAAGCGCGTAGCTTTGAAACACCATCGCCAGGCCACGCTTGGCCGGCGGCACGTTCGAGGCATCAGCGCCATCAATTGCGATCGTACCGCTTGTGATATCCTCGAGCCCCGCGATGAGGCGCAGGAGCGTCGACTTCCCGCAACCGGAGGGCCCGACGAAGACGCAGAATTCCCCGTCTTCGATTGTGAGGTCGAGCGGCGGGATCACCTCCACATCGCCGAAGCTCTTTGTGACCTGACTGAGTGTGATTTGTCCCATGTCGTGTCCCTTACTTGACGGCGCCGAAGGTGAGGCCGCGCACGAGCTGCTTTTGGCTGAACCAGCCGAGGATGAGGATCGGCGCAATGGCCATCGTGGAGGCGGCGCTGAGCTTGGCATAAAAGAGGCCCTCGGGGCTCGAATAGCTCGCGATGAAGGCCGTGAGCGGCGCGGCATTGGCGGCGGTGAGGTTGAGCGTCCAGAACGCCTCGTTCCACGCGAGGATGAAGTTGAGGAGCACCGTGGAGGCGATGCCGGGGATCGCCATGGGCGTGAGCACGTAGAGGATCTCTTCGCGCAGGCCCGCGCCGTCCATGCGCGAGGCCTCGAGGATCTCGCCGGGGATCTCACGGAAATAGGTGTAAAGCATCCAGACGATGATCGGCAGATTGATCAGCATGAGCACAACGACAAGGCCCACGCGGCTGTCGAGAAGCCCGAGCTGGATGAAGAGCAGGTAGATCGGATAGAGCACGCCCACCGCCGGAAGCATCTTGGTCGACAGCATCCAGAGCAGGATGTCTTTCGTCCGCTTCGATGGCACGAACGCCATGGACCAGGCGGCTGGGACAGCAATGATGATGCCAAGGAGCGTGGAGCCGCCCGCTATAATCACCGAATTCCACAGGAATTTCATGTAATCCGACCGCTCCTGGACGACGGCGTAGTTCTCCAGCGTCCAGTCGAAGAAGAGGAAGAGCGGCGGATCGTTGATTGCCTGCGCCTCGGTCTTGAAGCTTGTCAGGATCGTCCAGAGTATCGGGAAGAAGATCAGGAACCCGATGGTCCAGGCCACGAGCGTGTTGATCGCCTTCCGCTGGGGGGTGACGGCGCGGGCCATTAGACACCTCGCTCATTACTAGGGGTGCGCGCGTCATGCGCGACCTCGGGTGGGCCTCCGATGGGCGTTCGGCGCGTGATGGCATCTCCTCTTCCGGCTTCTGTTCTGTTTGCGAGGCCGGAAAATGCCCTCCCGGGGGGGAGGTCGGGCATGGCGCGTGCGCGCCGGGGGTGGGAGGCGGGATATGAGCCGAAATCACGCATCGAGGTTTTTCCCCACAATCCGCATCAGGAAGATCGCCACGATATTGGCAAGGATGATCGCATAGACCCCGCCCGCCGAGCCGAGGCCCACGTTCTGGCTCTCGAGCACCCGCTGGAAGATCAGGTAGGTGAGCGTCCGCGTCCCGAAGGCACCGCCGGTGGTGACAAAGATCTCCGCAAAGATCGACAAAAGAAAGATCGTCTGGATGAGGATCACGATGGTGATGGCCCGGCTCAAATGCGGCAGGATGATGTAGCCAAAGCGCTTGATCGGTGAAGCCCCGTCCATCTCCGCGGCCTCGAGCTGCTCGCTGTCGAGAGACTGGATCGCCGTCAGCAGGATCAGCGTCGCGAAAGGCAGCCATTGCCAGCTCACGATCATCACGATCGAGCCTATGGGCACATCCGAGAGCCACTCCACCGGCGTGGCCCCGAAAAACCGCCAGAGATGCGCGAAGAGGCCGTTGATCGGATCCATGAAGATGTTCTTCCAGACGAGCGCGCTCACCGTGGGCATCACGAAGAAGGGCGCGATCACGAGGATGCGCACCACCCCCTGCCCCCACATCGGCTGATCAAGCAGGAGCGCGAGCAGCACCCCGAGACAGATCGTAATGACAAGGACGCCCCCCACGATGATCAGCGTCGTCTGGACGGCTGGCCAAAACGCGCTCGAGGTCACGAAGCGGACGTAGTTGTCCCAACCGGCGCTCCCCTGGTCGCCGCCCCGCAAGGGCAGATAGCGGCGAAAAGAGAACCAGAGCGTCATGCAAAGCGGCACAAGCATCCACCCGAGAAGCAGTATGACGGCGGGTGCCATCATCAGCCGAGCAGCGGATCTGGAATGCTGTGTTGCCATGGATAAGGCTCCTGAGGTCGCGTGCGGTCGCGGGGCTCGGACGCAAGGTGCCAGGGAGCAGGTCGCCCCGCTCCCCGGCCTGGGAGGATTTAGTAGCCTGCGGCTTCCATCTCTTCGGTGGTGATGGCCTGCGCTTTCGCGAGCGCCTCCTCCACCGTCTGCTGTCCGGCATAGGCGGCAGAGAACTCCTGGCTCACCTGGCTTGCGATCCCGGCAAACTCCGGAATGGCCGCGAACTGGATGCCGACATAGGGCACCGGATCGACCGTCGGGTTGTTAGGATCAGCCGACAGGATCGAGTCGAGCGTCTTTTGCGCGAAGGGAACCTCGGCATAGTTCGGGTTCTCGTAGAGCGAGGTACGCGCACCCGGGGGCACGTTGGCCCAGCCTTCGTTGGCTGCAACGAGCTCGATGTAGTCTTTAGACGTGGCCCACTCGATGAACTGCTTAGCCGCGCCTTCCTGCTGCGTGCCCGCGGGGATCGCCAGCGCCCAGGCCCAGAGCCAGTTGGACCGCTTGCCGAGGCCCGTGTCAGGCGCGAGCGCGAAGCCCACGCTGTCAGCCACGGTCGAGTCGTCGGGGTTCGTCACGAAGGACGCCGCCACCGTAGCGTCAATCCACATGCCGCACTTGCCTTGCTGGAAAAGGCTCAGGTTCTCGTTGAAGCCGTTGGTGGCGTAGCCGGCCGGACCGCTCTCATCCATCATGCCTTTGAAGAAGGTGAGCGTGTCGAGCCAGGGCTGGGTGTCGAACTGGGCCTGCCAGTTTTCATCGAACCAACGGGCGCCGAAGGAGTTCGACATCGCGGTGATGAAGGCACCGCCCTCACCCCAACCGGCCTTGCCGCGCAGGCAGATGCCGTTGATGTCGTTGCCGCGGTCGGTCATGGCGGCGGCAGCTTCACGGATGAACGCCCAAGTGGGGGCGTCGGGCATGTCGAGGCCCGCAGCTTCCATGAGGTCCGTGCGGTACATGATCATGGAGCTTTCGCCGTAGAACGGTGCCGCAAAGAGCGTGCCGTTGTAGCTCAGACCGCCTGCCATTGCGGGCAGAATATCGTCCACGTCATACTCGGCGGAGAGGTCAACGAGGGCCACGAGCCACTCGTTGGCACCCCAGATCGGTGCTTCGTACATGCCGATTGTCATGATGTCGAACTGGCCACCATTGGTGGTGATATCGGTGGTAACCCTCTGACGAAGAACGTTTTCTTCGAGAGTGACCCACTCCACATCGATGCCGGTCTGCTCGGTGAAGGTGTCGGTGTAGCCCTGCATGCGGATCATATCGCCATTGTTCACGGTAGCGATGGTGATTGTTTCCGCAAAGGCAACAGTTGAGCACAGTGCAAGCGCCGTTGTGGCGCCAAGGGTGCGCGTGAGAGACATCCTATTCCTCCCTGGTTGGATGCTATGTCTGATTTTCAGGATGCCTCAATTTTACGCCGCGTCAATGAATTTTCTTTACGCGCGTAAATTATCTGGTTCCAAAAGTGCTCAAAGCTCAAGCAGAGTTGCGTTTCACGAGGTGCCCGTCAAAGACCCGCGCATCCCTCTCAGACGCAGTCTCTGGCCGCCGACCTGATTCGAGGATCGACAAAAGCTTGTCGAAACTCGCGCCTGAAATGGCGTCGTAGTCCTGACCAACGGTAGTGAGCGATGGGCACGCAAAGCGCGCGAAGGGGTGATTGTCGTTGCCTGCCACGCGCAAGGCATGGCCAGGCCCCTTGCCCACACGCAGCCCCCGTTCATAGGACGCCGCGAGAAAGCCGATGGCCAGACGATCATTGCTGCACAGCACAGTATTCGTGGGCAAACGGCGCTCATCGATCATCCGCGCCCCTTCGAGATACCCGATCTCCTCAAAGTTCCAGCCCTGCCCCTGCGCACGCAGGATCATGGGCTCTTGGCCACGCGCGCGCATCTGGGTCTCATAGGCGTCGCGGAGCTTGTTGGCGTTCGGGTTGGGGGCATCCTGCATCTCGAAAAAGGCCGGGGCCTCCCCGGCGGACATCAGATAATCTAACATGATACCAATGCCTTGCGACTTGTTTGAGCCGTAGAATGCATCCCCCACGCCCTCGACGTCGCAGTCGAAAAGCACGGTGGGCACGCTCTCGCAAAAGCCCTCGAGTATGTCGCGGTGGGTCCGTCGGCCCAGAGGGGCGATGAGCGCACCGGCGGGCTTGATGGCCTGCACGGAATCGAGATTGGCAGCCTCGCGGTCGGGGTCGCCGTCGGAGCTGAAGAGGATCGGGTGAAAGCCCGCATCCGCGCAGAGCCGCTCCATGTTGCGGGCAATCTCGGCAAAGAACGGGTCCGACAGGTAGGGGACGACCACGCCGATATTGCGCGTGAGCCGCCTGTTTGCGTTCATGGCAAAGACGTTGGGGCGGTAGTCGAACCGCTCGAGCGCCTCCTCGATCCGCGCGAGCGTGCTCTGCCGGACAGACCCGGGATCGTTGAAGTATTTTGACAATGTGGGTCGGGAGATCCC
>JBCBME010000147.1:0-6402 GCA_039822945.1 Pseudomonadota bacterium | reverse complement strand
CCCGCACAGGAAGGATCGCCCCGTGCACCGGGTCCGGGATGGCGGCGAGCTCCTCTTCGAACCCGCCGTCGCTATAGATGAACTCATCCGCATCGATATGGGCGAGCCAATCCACCTGCGCTTCGGCATAGGCAAAGTTTGCCACCACCTCCTGCCGCTTGGTCTGCAGGGCATGGCGCCCGCCATTGGCGGCCCAAAAGAGCTCATCGCAATTGGTGACGATGACGCCCGGCACAGCAGAGAGCGCTTCGGCCCCGCGCTGCGACGGGCGATCCAGGAAGATATGGATTTCGGACGCGCCCAGCTCTCGATGCCAGGCTGCGAATGCCAAGAGCAGCTCGATGGGCTCATCGGCGAGTGTAACGGTGCCCCAACTCATCGCGGGGCACCGTGGGACTTAGGCGAGGCTTTCGTCAATGCCCTTGCAGGCCTCCACAAGGCCATTCACCGCCTCAACGGAGTTGTCGAACATCGCCTTTTCGGCCTTGTCGAGCTTGATGTCGACGATCCGCTCGACGCCGCCCGCACCGATCACGGTGGGCACGCCCACATACATGCCCTTGAGCCCGTACTCGCCGTCGCAATAGGCCGCGCAGGGCAGGAGGCGTTTTTGATCCTTGAGATACGCTTCGGCCATCTCGATGGCAGACGTAGCGGGCGCGTAGAATGCAGAGCCCGTCTTCAGAAGGCCCACGATCTCGGCCCCGCCATCACGGGTGCGCTGCACGATTTCCTCGAGGCGCTCCTCGGTGGTCCAGCCCATCTGCACGAGGTCAGGGAGCGGAATGCCGGCCACGGTCGAATAGCGCGTCAGGGGCACCATCGTGTCGCCATGCCCGCCGAGCTCAAAGGCCGTGACGTCACGCATACATCGCATTCGAGCGACAGGAAGTGGCGGAACCGCGCGCTGTCGAGCACGCCTGCCATCCCGCACACCTTCGCGTGGGGCAGCCCGGAGAATTCGCGCAGCGCCCAGACCATCGCGTCGAGCGGGTTGGTGATGCAGATCACGAAGGCGTCGGGCGCGTGCGTGGCGATACCTTCACCGACCGACTTCATGACCTTGAGGTTGATGCCCAAAAGATCGTCACGGCTCATCCCGGGCTTGCGCGCCACGCCTGCGGTGACGATGCAGACATCCGCCCCGGCAATGTCGGCATAGTCCTGCGTGCCCGACATCGCGGCATCAAAGCCCTCGGAGGGCCCGCTTTCTGCGATGTCGAGGGCTTTCCCCTCGGGCATGCCCTCTGCAATGTCGAAGAGGACGACGTCCCCCAGTTCTTTCAGCGCGGCCAGGTGGGCGAGCGTGCCCCCGATGTTGCCTGCGCCGATGAGGGCGATCTTGGATCGAGCCATTAGTGCGGTCTCCGGCTGTTGTCTTGCATCGCGGGGTGTAGGCTATGGTATGCCGTAGGCGCAAGAGCGCTGCGATGCGGCGAAATTTGATGCGCTAAATGAGAGGGTTAGGACGGCGGTGTGATCGACTTCAACATCATGTTCTTTGCAGTGGCGATCCCGGCTGTGATCTTTGCGGGCATCTCCAAAGGCGGATTCGGGTCGGGGGCGTCTTTCGTCTCAGCGGCCATTCTGGCTCTGATCCTGCCGCCCGAGGTTGCGCTCGGCCTGATGCTTCCGCTCCTGATGCTGATCGATGTCGGGAGCCTCTCCAGCTACTGGGGAAAATGGAGCTGGCGGGACGCCTCACGCGTGATCTGGGGCTCGCTTCCCGGTGTGGCGCTCGGGTCCTTGGTGTTCAGCATCGCCAACCCGGATGTGATCCGGTTCCTGATCGGCGCGATTGCGATTGCTTTTGTCGCCTGGAACATCTCGAAGAGCCGGGGGTGGGTGCCTGCGCCCGACAAACCGCTCCCTGCGAGCGCTGGCGTGCTGGCCGGATCGGTCGGGGGTTTCACGAGCTTTGTCAGCCATGCGGGCGGGCCACCGGTCGCCGTCTACCTGTTGAGCCAGAAGCTCGACAAGACGACCTATCAGGCCTCCACGGTCCTGATTTTCTGGGTGATGAACATTCTAAAGTTCGTCCCCTACGCAGCGCTGGGTGCGTTCACGAGCGACACGTGGCTCGCCGGCGCGCTTCTTGCGCCTGTCGCTCTCTTAGGAACTTGGCTGGGGGTAAAGGCGCACCGCATCGTGTCTGAGCGCGCCTTTTTCACGATCACTTATGTACTCTTGGTTGTCACGGGCGTCCGGCTGATCTGGACCAGCCTAGCCTGAGGCGCGCTAAAGGCGCGTACCCATGGCGCTGGGGGCAACGGCCGCGAGCGCTTCATAGGACATGCCCGAGGCCACAAGGCACATGGTGCCGTTGGGCAGCGTCACCGTGATCGACCAGGATCCCGTCGCCGGGTTCGCATAGACCTCCACAACGGAGCGGTTGGCTGCCACGCCCACCGACTGCCGGCTTTCGCCGTAACGGGATCCCAGCCGCTCCACGAGCGCGGCACGCTCGCCGCAATTGGTGGGCTGGCTGCGGGCAGGGAAGGCTGTCAGGGCCATGGCCGTCACAGCCACGGAAAGTGCAAGGAGGTGAATCTTCATCGTGCTTCCTTTCCCGGATGGGGTGATAAGGTGCCAGCACCGAGTAAAACCGTGGCTCTCCAGGAGAGCTGACATGCCCGTAAAGGTGCCCGCCAGCCGGTGAGAATTTGGTTAATGCTGCGTGCGATCCCGGAAATAGCCCCCAGTTTCTGCAGTGCGGCGAGAAATGCCTTGAACTATTTGCAATGATTGTGCCAAGAGCGCGCAAGATTGTTGCGCACTTGTTCGAGCCTCGCCATGTCACACCGCCCGTATCGCTCCGTGCTCTATATTCCCGCCTCCCGCGCGCGGGCGTTGGAAAAGGCGCAGACGATGCCGGTGGACGCGATCATTTTCGACCTTGAGGATGCCGTGGCCGTCTCCGAAAAGGAGAACGCCAGGGCGCTCCTGGCCCAAACGCTAGAGGCAGGCGGCTACGGCCCCCGCGCGCAGATCGCCCGCATCAACGGCTTTGATACCGAATGGGGTGCCGCAGATCTTGAGGCCATCGCGGCTGTCGGCCCGCAGGCGGTCCTCCTCCCAAAGGTCAATGCAGCCGCCGACATTGGAGCCCTGGCCGCGCGTCTCGATCAGATCCCGTCTGCCCGCAACACCACCATCTGGGCGATGATGGAAACGCCGCGCGGCATTCTCAATGCAGCCGAGATTGCCGCGGCGCCGCGTATGGCGGGCATGGTGATGGGCACCAACGACCTCGCCAAGGATCTCGGAACGCGGCAACGCGCGGATCGCGAGCCGATGGTGACGTCGCTCGGCCTCTGCGTCCTCGCGGCCCGTGCCGCGGGCATCGCGATCGTCGATGGTGTCTACAACGCCTTCAAAGACGAGGATGGCCTCCGTGCCGAATGCGAGCAGGGCCGCGACATGGGCTTTGACGGAAAGACGTTGATCCACCCCGCGCAAGTTGCCGTCGCCAACGAGGTCTTTGCGCCGACCGACGACGAAATCGCGCTCGCGGCCCGCCAGATCGAAGCATTCGATGCCGCAACAGCCGCCGGGCAAGGGGTCGCGGTCGTGGATGGCCGCATCGTGGAGAACCTCCACGTCGAGACGGCGCGCGCCACCCTCGCCAAAGCCGATGCCATCAAAGAGCTGGAAGACGCGTGATGCGCGCCTACCGGTTCCTGACGGCCGACGACACGTCGGACTTTTGCCACAAGGTGACAGCCGCCCTCGCCGCCGGTTGGGAGCTCTATGGGGACCCCACGTACGCCTATGACGGGACCGCAGGCGTGATGCGTTGCGGCCAAGCCGTCACAAAAGACGTCGACGGCGACTACACACCAGACATGCGCCTCGGGAGCCTGTGATGAAGACGAACCCCGGCCGCTTTTTCGAGGACTACTCCGTAGGCCAAGTGATCCGCCACGCCGTGCCCCGGACCGTGTCGGGTGGCGAAAGGGCCCTCTATCACGCGCTCTACCCTGCGCGTCATGCGCTTTATTCCTCGGATGCGTTCGCCCAGTCCTGCGGCCTGCCGGCCTCGCCGCTCGACGACATCGCCGCGTTTCACGTGGTGTTTGGCAAAACCGTCCCGGATATCTCGCTCAATGCGGTCGCAAACCTGGGATATGCCGAAGGAGCCTGGCTGCAGCCGGTCTATCCCGGAGACACGCTGCGCTCAGAGAGCGAGGTCATCGGGCTCAAGCAGAACTCGAATGGCAAAACTGGGGTCGTCTGGGTCCGAACACGCGCCCTCAACCAGCGAGACGAAGAGGTCATGTCCTATGTTCGCTGGGTGATGGTGCGAAAGAGGGACCACGATGCGCCCGCGCCGGAGACCGTGGTGCCCACGCTTGCGCCGTCGGTGGAGACACTGACCATCCCCGAAGGCCTGAGCTTTGACGGCTATGACTTCGAGCTGGCGGGAGAGCCACACCGTTGGGGCGACTACGACGTGGGTGAAATAATCGACCATGTCGATGGCGTGACCATCGAAGAAGCCGAGCACATGCTGGCCACCCGGCTTTGGCAGAACACCGCCAAGGTGCACTTTGACGCCACCATGCGCCCAGACGGCACGCGCCTGATCTACGGCGGCCACGTCATCTCGATGGCCCGCGCGCTGAGCTTTAATGGGCTCGCCAATGCTCAGATGGTCGTGGCGCTGAACGGCGGCGCCCATGCCAACCCCTGCATGTCCGGCATGACGATCCGCGCGTGGTCGGAAGTGCTGGACAAAAGAGAAACCGATGCGCCGGGTGTCGGCGCGCTACGCTTACGGCTCGTCGCGACCACGGGCGCCGCGGGAGCGCTTCGCGGCGACGATGGAAAGTACCTCCCCGAGGTCTTGCTCGATCTCGACTATTGGGCGCTCTGCCCCGTGTGATCCCAAGGGTGATCGCCTGAGTGATCCCCTGACAGGATTTTGAGCGCCAAGACGCAAGCTGTGGCATAGCATCATGTCATGCGCGCTCTCGCCGTTATCCTTTCTTTGCTTTCTGGCCCCGTGTCGGCGTGCGAGTTGGCGCTGCTCTTTGCGGTGGATGTATCGGGCTCGGTCGATCCAGGCGAGTACCGCGTTCAGATGAGCGGGTTGGCAGAAGCGCTCAGGACAGACGACGTGGCCGAGGCCGTTGTGGGCAGTCAGGCCGCGCTCGCGCTCGTGCAGTGGACGGGGGCCTCGCGTCAGCGTCTGACGGTGCCGTGGACGCAGATTGGCAGCCATGAAGATCTGGCCGTCTTCGCGGACACGGTGGAGGCGGACCCTCGCATCTGGCGCAACTTCTCCACCGCGATCGGGGAAGCTCTGACCCTGTCCGCTGCGCTTTTTGACGATGCGCCCGTTTGCGCACGCCGCGTCATTGATGTGTCGGGGGACGGCGTCTCGAATGAGGGGCTTGAGCCGCGCACAACTCACGCGCTTTTGGCTGAGAGAGGCGTCACCGTGAATGCCCTCGTCATCGAAGACGCGACGGCTGGCGACCTCACAGGGTACTTCTATGAAAATGTGATCACAGGGCCGGGTGCCTTTGTCGTCACAGCAGATGGATACGCTGATTACCCTCGCCGTATGCGCCAGAAACTGCTGCGCGAGGTCATTCAAACGGTCAGTGCGCTGCCTTAGGCGCGACCCGACGCCCAAAACCCGGCTATTCTCCTGACGGATTTCGAAAGGAAAATTATGTGATCACACTTCGATTTCCAGTGATCACATTTGCTAAAAACCGCCTCAAATGCGCTGTTTCACCGCGTTTTTTGTCGCTGCAATCCCGTGACCGAAGCGCCGAAGCGAGATAAGTAGAACTGACCCGCAAGCTGAGGAGCCAGCATGGCTGACGTAAATCGAGGCAACAGGCCGTTATCGCCCTTTATGATTGGGCCGTATTACAAACCGCAACTCACCTCGATTTCGTCGATCATGGTGCGGATCACAGGCATCGCTGTCTTGGGTTTGTCCGTCATCATCGTCGCCTGGCTGCTGGCAGCGTCGATGTCCGAGGCCGCCTTTAATAGCTTCAATTGGCTGGTGCAGAGCTGGCTCGGTGATCTCGTCCTGCTCGTCGGCGTGTGGTGCTTGAGCTACCACCTGCTCGGCCGCCTCCGTCACGTTCTGTGGGATTTTGGCTACTTCTGGGAAGTCGCCACCGCCGAGAAGCTCGCGCTTGGCATGTTCAGCCTGGCCACGCTCGTCACCTTCGTGACGTTTGTGCTCTTCGTGGCTTTGTAGGGGAGGGGCAGATGCAGAGATACCTTACCGATCGCAAGCGCGCGCAGGGCCTTGGGTCCGGCCATGACGGCACCCACCACCATTGGCAGATGCTCGTCAGCTCCATGGCGATCGTCGTTGTTGCGCCCATCTTCATGATCACCTTCGCCTTGGGTTTCCAGGGAACCCATGCGGAG
>JBCBME010000146.1:0-6416 GCA_039822945.1 Pseudomonadota bacterium | reverse complement strand
TGATGCCGCTCATGCGCGTGCTCGAGCAGGGCGGCAAATTCATCCAGTGCATCAAGCACGGTGTGGAGATGGGCGGCCGCAAGGCCGGGCCGCCGCGCCCACCGCTCCGCCCCCTCAACAAGGACGACAAGCGCGAGCTGGAGCAGGTGGTGCGCGTCCTCAAACGCACCGTGGCAGAGATCGAAGCAGGCCAAAGTAGCGGCCAAGCGGAGGCAGCAGAATGAGCGAACTTCTCACCAAGGCCGAATACAAGGCTATCGCCGCGGGGCTCGATCTGCCGGCGCAGGCCTTCATCGATGGCAGTTTTCGCCCCGCAGCCTCGGGTGCCACGTTCGCCACGATCAATCCCGCCACGGGTGAGACACTCACGCAGATCGCGGCCTGTGGCGCGGCCGATGTCGATTTCGCGGTCACGAAAGCCCGCGACGCCTTCGAGGATGGCCGCTGGTCGCGCCTGGCCCCCGGCGCACGGAAGGAGGTCCTCATCCGCCTCGCCAAGCTCATGAAGCGCAACGCCCGCGAGCTCGCCGTCATGGAAAGCCTCGACAGCGGGAAGACGATCTATGATTGCGAGACGGTGGACGTGCCCGAGACGATCCATTGCCTCACCTGGCATGCCGAGCTCATCGACAAGATCTACGATCAGGTTGCGCCCGCCTCCGATGACCACATCGCCATGATCGTGCGGGAGCCCGTGGGCGTCGTGGGCCTCGTGCTGCCCTGGAACTTCCCGCTCCTGATGCTCGCCTGGAAGATCGGCCCCGCCCTCGCCGCGGGCTGCTCCGTGATCGTCAAACCCGCCGAGGAGACCTCGCTCACCGCCCTGCGCATGGCCGAACTCGCGATGGAGGCGGGCATCCCGCCCGGCGTCTTCAACGTTGTCACCGGCGGCGGGCCAGAGGTGGGCGAGCCGCTCGGGCGGCACATGGATGTCGACATGGTCTCCTTCACCGGCTCCACCGCCACGGGCCGCCGCTTCCTGAGCTACGCGGGCGAAAGCAACCTCAAGGAAGTGACGCTCGAAATGGGGGGCAAAAACCCCGCCGTCGTCCTCGACGATGCCGAACATCTCGACCGCGTCGCCGCACATGTCGTCAACGGCGCGTTCTGGAACATGGGCGAAAACTGCTCGGCCGCCTCGCGCCTCATCGTGCAGAGCGGCGTGAAGGACGCGCTACTCTCCCGCATTGCCGCGCACCTGCGTGACTGGCCCATGGGCGATCCGCTCGATCCCGAAATGCGGGTGGGCGCGCTCGTCAGCCCGGCCCATTTCGCCAAGGTCGCAAGCTACCTCAAGGGCGCCAGCATCCTTCAGGGCGGCGCGGCGGAGGCAGGCTTTGTCGAGCCCACGCTCATCGACGTGGCCGCCACGGACGCCCAAGCGCGGGAGGAGATCTTCGGCCCCGTCCTCTCCGTCATCACGGTGGAAACGGCGGATGAGGCCATCGCCATGGCCAACGACACGACCTACGGCCTTGCCGCCTCGATCTTCACCTCAAACGTCAAACGCGCCCTGCGCGGCGCGCGGGCCATCCGCGCGGGCACCGTGACCGTCAACTGCTACGGGGAGGGCGACATCTCCACGCCCTTCGGCGGCTACAAGACCTCCGGTTTCGGCGGGCGCGACAACGGCATCCACGCCCATGAGCAATATACCCAGCTCAAGACCATCTGGGTCGATCTCTCCGACGACGTGGAGGAGGCGGTCGCGTGAGGGCCCATGACTGAGATCCGGGTCGACCGGCACCGCGCGCTGCAAGGGCCCGCGGCGTGGAACACGATCCTCGGCCCGGCCCCCGCCTATCCGCCCCTAAGCGGCAAAGAAACGACAGATTTCGCCGTCATCGGCGCGGGCTTTGCGGGCCTTTCCGCAGCGCGCCGCCTGCGCCAGCTCGCGCCCAAGGCGCGCATCACCGTCCTTGATGCCACGCGTATCGCCGAGGGCACTGCGGGCCGAAATTCAGGCTTCATGATCGACCTGCCCCATGATCTCGCGTCCGAGGATTATGCGGGCGCGGGCGGCGACCGCCAGATGATTGCGCTCAACAGGCAGGCCATCGCCTTTGCCGAAGAGGCCGTCGCCGACTACCAGATCAACACGCATTACTTCGACCGCGCGGGAAAGGTGAACGGCGCGGCCTCCTCCACGGCCCACAGCCACAATGTCAGCTATGCCCGCCACCTCGCCGAACTTGGCGAGCTCTCCGAGATGCTCGATGCCCAGTCTATGGAGGATCTGACCGGCTCGCGCCACTACCGCTCCGGGCTCTACACGGCGGGTACCGTGATGCTCCAGCCCGCGGGCTATATCCGCGGGCTCGCCGCGGGCCTCGTGCGGCAGGGCGTGGCGATCCACGAGGAGAGCGCCGTCACCAGCCTCACCCGCACGGGCGAAAGCTGGGAGGTGACGACCGCGCAGGGCCGCCTCAGTGCGGGCGCGGTGATCCTGACCGTCAACGGGCATCTCGAAAGCTTCGGGTTCGAGCGTGGCCGCCTCATGCAGCTGTTCCTTTACGCCGTCATGACGCCCGAGCTTGACGAGGGCACACTGCGCCGCTTGGGCGGGCAAAGCCGCTGGGGCATCACGCCCGCCGATCCAATGGGCACCACCGTGCGCCGCATCGATACGGGGCAGGGCGGCAACCGCGTCATCACCCGCACCTGCGCCACGCTCGCGCCCGGGCGCCGCCTAAGCTCCGGCCATGTGACGCGCGCGGCCCGTGTCATGCAGCGCAAATTCGACGCCCGCTTCCCGCAGCTCGCGGGGCTCAGGATGGAGCACGCCTGGGCCGGGCATCTGTGCCTCACGCGCGAGGGCGTCTCGGTAATGCGCGCGCTCGACACCGGGCTCTATGCAGGCTGCGTCCAAAACGGGCTGGGGACGACGCGCGGCACACTCACGGGCATCGGCGCGGCTGAGCTCGCCTGCGGCACAGACAGCGACATCACCCGCCATTTCGGGGCCGAGGCCCGCCCCCGCCGCCTGCCGCCGCAGCCCTTTCAGCAGATCGGAGCCAATGCCTATCTCCGCGTGAAGGAATGGCACGCGCGGGCCGAGTGACGCGGGCGCTAGTGCTCCTGATTGAGCGCCTCGGCGGCCGGGATCTCCCGCTCTCACCGCGCGATGTAGTCGAGCAGCGCCTCGTTCCTGGCGGGGTCGAGCGTGGGCTCCTGATAGTCGGCCAAAAGCGCCCGCGCGAATTCGAGCGCCCGCTGCGTGGTGTCCTTTGAGCCGTCCGCCACCCATTGCTCGATGGAGTTGTTGTCAAAGAGCTCGGGCATGAAGAAGGCGGTCTGGAAATTGTCCTGCGTGTGCGGATGACCGAGGAAATGCCCGCCGGGGCCCACATCGGGCACGGCCTTGAGGGCCTCGTCGAAGTCCCCCCATTTCGGGCCCTCGGCCATGCGGTAGGCCATGGCGCATTGCTCGGCATCGACGACGAACTTCGCCACAGAGCAATGCATGCCCGCCTCGTTCCAGCCCGCCGAGTGCCAGATATAGTTGGCGCCCGAATGGATCACGGCCGAGAGCGTCGTGGCGCTTTCATAGCCCGCTTGCGCATCAAGCGTCTTCGCACCGCCCAGCGTGTTCGATGTCCGCCACGGCACGCCGTAGTACCGCGCCATCTGGCCGATCATGAAGTTCATCAGGCTGATTTCGGGCGTGCCCGCCATGGGCGCACCCGACTTCATCGACACCGTCGACAGGTAATGGCCATAGATCGCCGGGCAGCCGCGCCGGATCACCTGCGTGTAGGCGAGCGCTGAGAGCGCCTCCGCATTCAGCTGCGCCACGGTGGCAGGCACCGAGGCGGGCGTATTGGCCCCGCCCAGCACAAAGGGCGAGCAAAGCACCGGCTGGTTGCGGCGGCAGAATGCGCGCATCGCTCCCAGCATCGTCTCATCCCACACGAGGGGGGAGTTGCCGTTGCAATTGCCAGTGGTGACCGGGTGCTCCTCAAGGAAGTCGTCGCCAAAGAGGATCGCACACATGTCCATCACATCTTCGGCGTTCTTCGGGCTCGTAGTCATGCCCATGAACATCTTGTCGGAGTGCTTCATCGACGAATAGGTGATGCGCAGGTGGCGGTGGCTGATCGGATGATCGAAGGGCTCCACGATGTGATGGGCCGTCGAATGCATCGCGGGCAGCATGTGGCTGAGCTTGTGAAACATCGCGAGGTCACCCAGCGTCGGGTTGCGCCGCTGATCGTCGAGGTCGCGCAGATAGGGCGCGCCCGTCATGGGCACAAAGACGGCATGCGGCCCGCCAAGGCGCAGGTTGTTGGCCGGGTTGCGCGCCGAATAGGTGAAGTCCGACGGGATTGTCGCGATGAGATCGCGCACGAGCCCGCGGTCGAGATAGACCATCTCGCCCTCGACCTTGGCCCCTGCCTTTTTCCAATCAGCGAGCGCGATGGGATCGCGAAATTGGACGCCGACAGTCTCGAGGATGTCCATGGAGGCGGCGTCGATCTTTTCCACCTCTGCCCCCGCCATCACTTCGCAGAGCGGAATCTGGCGCGTGAGGCCCGGCAACATCTTGGTGTCGCGCGTGGCCCGGAGCGCGCGGCGCGAGGCGCGTCCCCCCGCGCGGCTGCGGCCCGGCCGGCCGGCTGAGGTGTCTGGTGCAAGGCTCACATCAGTCATCACAAAACTCTCTCCAGTGTCCTCTGGTTTGTACAAAACGTGGCAAAACGGGACGCAGCAGATACCGAAGCGTCGTTGCAGGAAGCGACATTTTTAAGCGCCACCCTCGTCGGCGGCGGTGCGGTGTGGATTCCATCATTGCGTTATGAAAGCGTTTGAATACGATTGCAGAAAAGGGCCGCGATACGACGTGCCCGGATAACCAAGTCGACAACACGGAGAGTAAAATGACGTTGATGAAAAAGATTGCTGTGGGCGTCACTGCCTGGGGCCTGTCGGCCGGGATCGTGGCGGCATGCCCTGTGACGTCCGGCAAGGTGAACATCCTGGCCAATGACTTCCCCGCCCTGCGCGCAGTGTCAGAGTTTGCCGAGGCCTGTGTTTCGGGTGATGCCAGCTTTGGCGTTAACCACACGAGCGAGCACCGCGACATCCAGGTTGCGGCCCTCACTGCAAGCCCTGCGGAATACACTGCGGCGGTCGTGGCGAACTCCTCCATCGTGCCGCTCCTCAATGAGGATCTCATCCGCCCGCTCGATGATCTCGTGGCGGCCCATGGCCAGAGCCTGAAGCCCAATCAGCTCATCCGCATCGACGGCCAGATCATGGCCGTGGCGTTCATGGCCAACGCGCAGCACCTTGTGGTGCGTCAGGACATTCTCGATCAGGTCGGAAAGCCCGTGCCCACGACCTATGAAGAGGTGCTTGAGACCGCAGAAGCGATCCGCGCGGCAGGCATCATGCAGTACCCCTTTGCCATGCTCACGAAGTCTGACTGGAACCTCGGCGAAGAGTTCGTGAACATGTATCTTGGCCATGGCGGCGCGTTCTTCGAGCCCGGCACGGCCGTGGCCTCCGTCAACAACGAGGCGGGCGTGGCGACGCTCAACATGCTGAAATCGCTTATGGAATACTCCAACCCCGATTTCCTGACCTACAACACCGCCACCGTTGCGCCGCTCTGGGAGGCCGGCAGCCTCGCCATGGCGGCGATGTGGGGCTCCTCCATGGGTGGCCTCATGGATGACGAGGGCGCAGAGCCCGGCGTGGCCGAAAACACCGTGGCCACCAACGCGATGTTCGTGGGTGGTGGCGACACGCCGTCCTCCACGCTCTGGTGGGACGGTTTCGTGATCTCGAAGAACATCTCCGATGAGGACGCAGAGGCCACCTTCAAGGCGCTCGTGAACGGCGTAAGCGATGACATGGTGCGCGCCCATAACGACAAATCGGTTTGGCTCATGGATGCGTTCCAGCCTTCCTCCGCCGCTGATGGCGTGGCCGCCGTGGCGTCCTCGGGCGCCGAGCCTTACCCGATGCTGCCCTACATGGGTCTCCTGCACACCGCTTTCTTCCAGGAGCTTCCGGGCTTCCTGCAGGGTGCTGAGACGGCCGAGCAGACGCTCGCGGATATCGAGGCCGCCTACACGGCTGCCGCGACCGAGCAGGGCTTCCTGCAGTAGGGGCATAGCGGTCGGCGCTCTCCTCAGAGGGCGCCGACCCGCACGCAGACCGACAGGCCAATTCTTTGAGGGGCCCGCGCCATGCCACACTCCACCTTCGTCAAGTTCATCTGGCCCTCGTTCCTCGCGATGATCCTCTTCATCGCGTTGCCGGTGGTCTCGGTGGCGGTGCAGTCGTTCTATGTCGAGCACGAACAGGTTCTAAAAGAGGTGGAAAACTGTGGCCCGTTTCGCTGTGAAACGGTGATGCAGGTCGACACAGAGGCCACCGCACAGCTCAACGAAGAGGCCCCCCTTGGGCGC
>JBCBME010000145.1:0-6436 GCA_039822945.1 Pseudomonadota bacterium | reverse complement strand
CCTGCGGCGGCAGCCTGTTGAACAAGCGTCTCCGAGATATCCACGAGGCGCGCTGTCCGCTTGGTCGCGCCTGAAATACCGTCGCTGGTTTCTTCGACCGAGTCGTCGATCGATCTCACCGCCGGAAGCAACTGCTCCACAGCGCCCCGCATCCGCTCGACATCGTTCGTGATGGAGGTCACCTGCTCGAGATTGGAGCTGAGCGAGGCTGCGAGTTGACTGAAATTCGCTTGGTTCTCGGAGGCTTTGGACAGGACGTTCTCGGCCTCGTCACCGATGGTCTGGGAATCCTGCGCGAGCTCTTCGACCCATCCGGCAAGGTTCTCGACACCGTCCGCGATCTGGACCGCGGCCTTGCCAGTTTGCTGCGACAGCTCATTGATGGCGTTGGCCACCACAGAGAAGCCACGGCCTAGCTCCCCCGCGCGCGCCGCTTCGATCTTGGCGTTGATGGCCAGCATATTCACTTGCCGCGCAATCCCCGCGATCAGCGCATTGTGCGATTTCACCACCCCGAGGGCGGCATGGATCGAGGTCGAGCGGTCAGAGAGCTCATGCACCCATGTCGCAACTTTGCGCGCCGAAGCATCCGAGGCCCGCACGCCTTCCAGCGTCTTCGTTGCCGCATCGTTTGCAGCATCTGTCGACGCACTCATTGTCCGGCAGCCCGAAACGATCGTGTCGGTCGCACCGGTAAGAGTGCGGCTCGCCGAATTCAGCGCGCCCGCCGATTGCTTTTGGACGTCGCAGAGCTGCTCCAGCCTCTCAAAGAAGCCGGCGATATCAACAATCTCAAAGCCAAGCGCATTCGCCGACTTGGCGAGGTCAGTGGTGAGGTCGGGCTGAGCGTCCGGTATAGATTTTAGCATTATCCGTCCGATTTTTGACATCGGATAGGACCAAAGTCTTTCGAAGTCGGTAACGCTGACGCGGCAGAACGCTCAGGATGTCATGGGCTCGACAGGAACCGAGCCCTCCACCTACGACGAGGCCCGATCAGGCGAGCTTTAGCCGAACACAACGCCTGCGTGGCGCGTCAGAGCGGCATCGTGGGGCCTGCGGGGTCGTCGGTGTTGCGCACGCGGTAGAGGGAGGCCTCACCGGTCATGGACGGCGCGAGCGCGCGGGCGATCCCGGGAGGGACGGCCATCGTATCACCGGGGTTCAGCGTGGCTTCTCCGCCCTCCCAGGTGAGCTTCCAGTGGCCGCGCATGGGCATCAGGATCTCGTGGCGCTCGGTCGTGTACATCTCCGGCGCGATCGAGCCGCGGGAGAGGAGCTCTACTTCAAAGCCCGGCTTGTCCCGCAGGAGACCCTCCTCCCCGATCACCTGCGCAGGCTGATGGTCGGCGAGCGCCATCAGATCCCAGTAGCGGGCCACGTAGTGGGGCACGACATCGCGCGTCGTGGGTTCGGGCATCCGGTCGAGCACGTCCTGCGTCAAAAGCGGCATGGGGTCGATCCCGGCGGGAAGCTTTTCGCCCTTTTTCGAGTCGTAGAGCTTGCCGTTATTGCCGAGGACGAGACCGTGGGCCGTGGCATCCTCGATCACCTGCGGCGCCCAAAGGACACCGCCACCGGCGTCGTCGCCGCCGAGAATCGCCATGATCATCCCGTAATCGGTGCCGATATTCTCGAAGCCGCGAAAGATGCCCGTGGGAATGTTGAAGATATCGCCTTCTTCCAGCACCACCTCGCCTGCGGTGCCCCAGCGGCCCCAGAAAAAGCGCCAGCGCCCTTTGAGGACGAAAAAGACCTCAGCCGTGCGGTGCGAATGAAGCGAGTTGCGGCACTTCGGTGGCTGCCCCGCGGCGCCGATGTTGAAACCCACGGTGTCCTTGATGTGCACGTGCTGGTCTGCGCTCTCAGAGACCCCGCCCCCGATGATGGTGAAGTTTTCCTTCTGGTCCGAGCCCGGCGTATGCGCGTCGATAAAGGCGGTCTTGCAGGGCTTGAGGTCACCGTAGCGGACGATGCGGGCGTCCATTTCTGTGGCGGAAATCGGGGCGGTCGTGTCGAGACTCATGGGTCCATCCTTTCGCGATGGAAAAAGGATGCGCCTCTTTGCAATCGAATGCAAGCCTGAGTCACAGCGTCAGGTATAGACCATTGTGCGGGTCGGCCTAAGCGCGCCGTTTCCGCGCTTCGTCCATCTCCTGCGCAAGCTCGGTGCTGCGGGTCTCGAGCAACTCGCGGACCTTGGCGATGTAGGGCTCATTCTCGGCGGCGGGGATGTTGACGTCAAAGAGATCGGCCACCTCGATCATCGCGGAGCGGTCAGCGGCGTTGTAGATATCCACCATCTCGTCCGCAAGATCGCGCTCGTAGCCCAGCGCCTCAAACGCGGACCGGCCCATGCGGAGCGAGCTGTCATAGGTCTCGCGAATGATGTCTCGGCAGCCGAGAGACCACAGGACATAGACGTGATGGCGGTTGCGCGCCCGGGCAATGATGTGGACATGCGGGTGATACTCCACCACGTGGCGCACAATGGTGTTGATGCTCTCTTCCTCATCCACGGCCACGACGATGATCTTGGCTCGCTCGATCCCCGCCGCATGGAGCAGGTCAGGGCGCGTGGCGTCCCCGTAATAGGTCTTGATCCCGAACTTCATGAGGTTCGCGATCTGCTTGGAATTGTAGTCCACGATGGTGGTCTTGTAGCCGGCCGCGCTGACCATGGCCTCCACGATCCCGCCGACGCGGCCGCGCCCGCAGACCAGCACTTCGCCCGGCTCTTCGATCTCATCGGCTTCGCGCGTTTGATCCGACACATTCCGCGGCACGATCACCCGTTCGTAGAAGATAAAAAGCAACGGCGTGAAGAGCATGGAGAGCGCCACAACGAGGAGCGCCTGATCGGCCAGCGGCCCCGGCAGGATGAGGTTTGCGGTGGCAAAGCTGAGGAGGACGAAACCAAACTCCCCCGCCTGCGCGAGGCTGAGCGCCAGGAGCCATCGGTCCGTGCCCCGAATCCCGATGAGCGTGCCCAACGAAAAGAGGACAGCGAATTTGATGAACATCACCAGCAGCGTGAGCGCGAGGTAGAGCGGCAGCGCTTCAAAGAGGAGGCCGAAGTCGATGCTCGCCCCGACCGTCATGAAAAAGAGGCCGAGCAGCAGACCCCGGAACGGATCGATGTCGGATTCGAGCTCATGACGATACTCGCTATTGGCAAGCACTACGCCCGCAAGGAAGGTGCCCAGCGCAGCCGAGAGCCCCACGAGCCCCATCAAAAGGGCGATACCCACGACGAGCATCAGCGCGGTGGCCGTGAAAAGCTCCCGAAGACCTGCCTGGCTGATGAAACGGAAGAGTGGACGTGTCAGGTAGCTGCCGCCGAGGATCACCGCCCCAATCGCCCCGATGGAGACAAGCGCCGTCTGCCACCCGTTGAGCCCGCTGACGAGGCTCATAGACGCCCCGTGACCATCGCCGTGACCGTCACCATGACCTCCACCGTGGTCATCCCCGTGATCGCTCCCGTGATCTCCACCATGATCGCCGCCGTGGCCCACATCCCCCGCCAGCTCGATCAGCTCCGGCACCGCCAAAAGCGGCAGGAGCGCGAGCATGGGGATAACGGCGACGTCCTCCGTCAGAAGAGCTGCAAACGAGGCCTGTCCCCCCTCGGTCCGCATCAGGCCCTTTTCCTGATGGGTCTGCAGCACGATCGCGGTTGAGGAGAGCGAGAAAATCAGGCCGAGCGTGAGCGCGAAATGCCATTCAATACCAAAGAGCATCGCAAGGCCGGTCACGGCGACCGTCGTCATCACAATGTGCCCGAGGCCGAGCCCCGCAAGCGTCCCGCGCATCTCCCACAGCCGCTTCGGCTCAAGTTCGAGCCCCACGAGAAAGAGCATCATCACCACGCCGAACTCGGCAAAGTGCTGGATCGAGACGACATCAACGCCAAGCGCCGCAAGAAGCGGGGCAATGATAATGCCCGCAATCAGATATCCGAGGACCGAGCCAAGCCCGAGCCGCGTCGCAATGGGAACCGCGATCACCCCCGCAATGAGGAACGTAAACGCGAGAAGGAGAAAGTCTGTCATGGCTGGCCTTTGTCTTGCGCCCAGCCTTGGGGAGGGAGTGGTCAGAGGTCAAGCCCGGCCCGTGCGCGCGTCGCATGTGGTCTTGACCCTGCGCCGCGCGCCGTGCACCGCTTGGGCCATGGGAAACTGGCACGCACCCGAGCATTCGAGCTACGACATCGTCATCATCGGCGGTGCCATGATGGGATCTGCCACGGCGTTCTGGCTCACCAAGCTGGGCTACCCAGGCCGCGTCCTCGTCGTCGAGATGGATCCGACCTACGCGGCCTGCTCCACCGCCCACACCAACAGCTGCATCCGGCAGCAATTCTCAAACGAGCTCAACATCCGCATCAGCCAGACGACGGCGCATTTCATCCGCAACATCCGGGAAGAGATGGCCGACGACCGCGTCCCCGACATCACCTTTCAGACCTATGGCTACATGTACCTCTCCGACGACCCGGGCTTTTCAGCCACTCTGATGGAGCTTGCGGCCCTGCAGCGCTCCCTCGGCGCAGAGACGGAGATCCTGAGCCCGGACGAAATTCAGGCGCGCTACCCCTTCTACAATCTCGAGGGGATCACGGCAGGCTCCATCAACACCAAAGATGAGGGCTACTGGGATGGCGGGACGGTCTTTGAGTGGTTCCGGCGGCTCGCCCGCGAACGCGGCATCGAATACTGCCAAAACCGGGTGACCGGTCTGAAGAGGGCGGGCACCGCTGTCACCCATGTGGAGCTTGCCAGCGGGGAAAGCGTGGCCTGCGGGCAGGTGCTCAATGCCACGGGCCCGCGTGCCGCACAGATCGCCGCAATGGCCGGGATCGAGCTGCCCGTCGAGCCCCGCAAACGATTTACCTACATCATCAGCGCGGAAGAGCCGCTCGACCGGGACCTGCCGCTCACCATTGATCCCTCGGGCATCCATGTCCGGCAAGACGGGCCGCAAACCTATCTTGTGGGTGCCGCCCCTGATGACGACACGCCGCCCGACCACGGCGACTTCTCGATGCATGAAGACACCTGGATGGAAAAGGCATGGCCCGCCATCGCCCACCGCATCCCGGCCTTCGAGCGCATCAAGATCGTGGCGGAATGGGCTGGGCACTACGAATTCAACACCTTCGACCAAAACGCGATCATGGGCAGCCACCCGGCTGCTGAGAACATGACCTTTCTCAATGGCTTCTCCGGTCACGGGCTGCAGCAGAGCGTGCCGATGGGGCGCGCCACAGCCGAATGGCTGATGGACGGCCGCTACCAGACGCTCGACATGAGCCCGTTCTCGATCTCGCGCCTCGCAGAGGGGCGCGCCTATCTCGAGAAGGCCGTGATTTGACCGGGCGCGCGCCATGACGCCCGAGGCCGCGCTCCGCGAAGAGATGTGCCTTCTGGCAAAGAGCCTCTACGACCGTGGCCTCACCCACGGCTCGACCGGCAATATCTCGGCTCGCACAGAGGATGGCGGCTTGCTCGTCTCCCCCACGGGCTCAAGCTTTGGCAGGCTCGATCCGGCGAGGCTGTCGCGGTTTGACGCGGACGGGCACCACATCTCCGGTGACAAACCCACGAAAGAGATGCCGCTTCATACCGCCTTCTACGACACGCGCAGCCAGGCTGGCGCGGTGGTCCATCTTCACACGCCCTACGCGGTCGCCCTCTCGCTCATGCCCGACGCCAACGAGGACAACTTCCTGCCGCCGCTCACGCCCTACGGGATCATGAAGCTCGGGAAGGTAAAGCTCCTGCCCTTCTTCGTGCCCGGCGACCCGGCGATGGGAGAGGCCGTGCGTGGGCTCGCGGGAAAACGCAGCGCCGTCATGCTCGCCAATCATGGCCCGGTCGTCAGCGGCAAAGACGTGGAAGCCGCCTGCACCGCCATCGAAGAGCTCGAGGATACTGCGCGCCTCGCCATCCTCATGCGCGGGTATGACGCCCGCCAACTGACCGAGGATCAGATCCGCGCCGTTGTGACGAAATTCGACATTGAGTGGGACGATTGAGCGCGCCGCGCCTCACCCCATCACAGCGCGGCCTCAAGGGCCGCAATGCCCTCCGCAAGCCCGCGGCGTCCAAGCCCGAGCCTGAAGCGATCCCGCGGGGTCTCCCCCGTCTCTGAACGATAGATGGTGGATGGCAGGAAGAGGACCCCCGCCTCCTCCACGAGCCTTTGGCAAAAGGCCTCGACACCCTCGGCTCCCAGATAGCGCGGGAAAGCCATGCACGACCCTTGCGGCGGCTGCCACTCAAAGCGGTCTTCATGCGCCGAAAAGAACGCGTTCCAGAGCGGCAGGTTGGCGTCAATGAGCGCGTTGTTACGCGCCAGAATCTGGTCCCGCGCCTTCAGGCCAATAACCGCGAGCCGCTCTGAGGGGCCGGAATTGCAGATCGACAGGTCG
>JBCBME010000144.1:0-6441 GCA_039822945.1 Pseudomonadota bacterium | reverse complement strand
TGGGTGGCGATCCAATCCATCATCTTGAAGAGGTCGCGGGTTGACGGCGGCTCCGTGCCGCCGCCCGGACGTTCGGCTTCGGGGATGTCATGCCACTGGCGCTGCCGTTCGGCCACGAGCCAGTAGTGTTGCCACATCGGCAGATCGATGAGCACGATGTCGGTGGCCCGTGCCATCCGCGCTTGAATGAGCGGCCCGGTGCCCATCCCGTCGATGATCCAGCCCTCCCCCGCGATGGCCGCTTCGTGCTTGGAGGCATAGTCGGCCTCGGGCACCTGCTGGAAATCCGGTGTCCACTGCCATTTGTCGACTTCGTGGACCGGGAGCCCATGCGCCCTCGCAAGACGGCGGGTCAGGCTGCTTTTGCCCCCGCCCGCATTGCCGAGGACGCAGACGCGCATCAGGCCACGTCCCGGAAGACCTGGGTGAGGGCGGCGTCGAGCTTTTCAAACATCTCGTCCATATGCGCGTCCGTCATGATGAAGGGCGGGCAGAGCACGATGGCTTGCCCCAGCGGGCGGCAGATGAGCCCCTGATCGGTGCACGCATTGGCGATGCGCTCGCTGACGCTCAGATGCCCCTCGAAGGGCGTTTTGGTGGCGCGGTCGCGCACGGCCTCGAGCGCGCCCATAAGCCCTTTGCCGCGGACTTCGCCAATATTGGCGTGACGCGCCATGATGTCGGCCATGCCCGCCTCAAAGCGCGGCGTGAGGGCGCGTGCCTGTTCCATGAGGCCCTCGTTCAGGATGACGTCGATGGCCTTGAGCGCAATGGCCGAACCCACCGGATGGCCGGAGGCGGTGAAGCCGTGGGGGAATTCCTCGATCACCTCGGACGCGGCTTGCAGCCGTGCGGTGAGTTCGGGCCCGAGGATCACCGCGCCCATGGGGAAAAAGCCCGCGGTCAGGCATTTCGAGCTGATGATGGCGTCGGGCAGGAAGCCGTAGCTCTGGCAGCCCCAGACCTCGCCCGTGCGGCCAAACCCGCAGATGACCTCATCGGCGATGAGCGGGATGCCGTGCTTTTGCAGGATGGGCTGGATGGCCTGGAAGTAGCCCTCGGGCGGGGGGATGACGCCGCCTGCACCCATGACGGGCTCTGCGAAAAAGCCCGCGATGGTCTCTGGCTCCTCGCGCTCGATGGTGAGCGCAAGCTCGTTGGCGAGGCGCTGGGTGAACGCCGCTTCGCTCTCTCCCTCCTCGCCCTCGCGCCAGTAATGCGGGCAGGTGAGGTGGTGAAATTCCGGCAGGGGCAGGCCAAAGACGCTGTTATAGGGCTTGCCTGTCATGGAGGCGGAGACGGCCGTGACGCCGTGATAGGCGTTCTTGCGGGTCAGGATCTTGCGGCGTTCGGGCTGGCCTTCGGCTCCGGCCAGAAACCAGAGCATCTTGACCATCGTGTCATTCGCCTCGGACCCGCTATTGGTGTAAAAGACCTTGCCGTCCGCGAAGGGGGAGACCTCAATGAGGCGCTCGCTGAGCATCACGGTCTCTTCAGCCATGCGCCCGAAGAAAGCGTGGTAGCCGGGGAATTTGGCGTAGGCGTCTTGTGCGGCCCGGGTGAGGCCCGGGTGGTCGAAACCCGCCACCATGTTCCAGAGGCCTGAATTGGCGTCGAGGTAGCGGCGGCCATGCACATCGGTGACGTAGGGCCCCGAGCCGCCCGTGAGCACGACGGCGCCGCGGTCTTCGATGGTGGGCAGGTCGGTGAAGCCATAGAAGCTGTGGCGATCGGCGCGGGCTTCCCAGCTGTTGGGGGCGTGGTCTTTCATGGTCTGATCCTTGCGCGGGCCGCGAGGGCGGTCTGCCTCCGGCGGAAGTATTTCGGGACAAAAGAAAGGGCGGTCTCAGCGCGCGGGCGGCGCTTTGAACCAGGACCAGGCAGAGGTGTTGCGGAACGGGTCGTTCATATTCCGAGCCTATCACGCAAGCTGTACCACGTCATCGCCAGAGTGAGGAGCGGCGCGCGCAAATGTGCGCCACCCGGGAAGGGGGGCGTGGGCAGTTTCGCGAGCGTCTCGAAGCGGGCGGCGTCGTGGTTGATGGCCTCCGCCAGGCAGCGCCCCGCGATAGCCGTGAGCGCCACGCCGTGGCCGGAAAAGCCGCCTGCTGCCCAGAGGCCTGGCTCCAGTTTTTCGAGGAGAGGGACGCGGCGCATTGTGATGCCCAGCGTGCCGCCCCAGACGTAATCGATCCCGGTGCTTTTGAGCTGTGGGAAGAGCTCGAGCATGCGCTGGCGCAGCCGCGTGGTGATGTCTTTTGGAAAGCCGATCCCGTAATTTTCGCGCCCGCCAAAGAGGAGGCGGCCGTCCTCGGAGAGGCGGAAGTAGTTCACGACGAAGCGGTCATCGGCCACGGCGATGTCTTCTGCCAGGATCTCTTCGGGGGCGTCGAGGGGGGCTGTGGCGGCGATGAAGCTGTTGATGGGGCAGATACGGGCCGCGTAGCGCGGATGCAGCGCGGGCATGTAGCCGTTGCCTGCGAGCACGATGTGGTCGGCCTCGATATGGCCCTCGGCGGTGTGGAGCGCGCCCGCCTCGACGCGGGTGACCGGGCTCATCTCGTGGATGGTGGCCCCTGTGGTCTCGGCCTCCCGGGCCAGGGCCAGACAGTAGCGGAGCGGGTGCACGTGGCCTGCATCGCGGTCGATCGTGCCGCCCGTGTAGACAGGGGAGCGGACGATCGCGCGGAAGGCGTCGCCCTCCAGATACTCGGTCTCGAAGTCGTAGCGGCGCGCGAGGTGCTCGGCGTCTTCCCGGATCTCGCGCAGGTCAGTGCGGTGCCATGCGCCATGGGCCACGCCGGGGGTGAAGCGGGCCTCGGGGGCGTAGGTTGCGCAGAAGTCCCGCACCATGGATTTGGCCTCCATGGACAGATCCCAGAGCGCGCGGGCCGGGCCCTCACCCAGCTCGCGTTCGAGCGTGGCTTGCCCGATATTGAAGCCCGAGCCGCATTGCCCGCCATTGCGCCCTGATGCGCCAAAGCCCGCGCGGTGTGCCTCCACCACGGTGACGCTCAGCCCCTTTCGCGCTAGCTCGAGCGCGCAGGTGAGGCCTGTGAAGCCAGCGCCGAGGATCGCGACATCGGCCTTTTGCGCGCCTTTCATCTGCGGGCGGGCCGGCGGGGCATCGGCGGTGGCGGCGTACCAGGAGGGCGGGAACTCCCCCGGGCGGTCGTTGCGAAAGAGCGGGTTCACGGCCTCAGCTCGTCAGTTTGCCGCCGGGCACGGCGGCGGGGTCGACGATGGTGGCGACGAAGGCGCCATCGGGCGTCAGCCCAAGCTTGGAACAGACGGCCTCCGAGGGCGCGTTGCCCGGTTGAACGCCCGTCATGATCTGGCAGCCCGGGATTTTCTTGCTGAGCGACACGATGGCGTGCGCGCCGAGGAGGAGAGCGAGCCGGTGACCCCGCCAGGCCTCGGCTGTGGCGAGCATCCCCCACCAGGCTTCGCGCGTCGGGTGACCCTCGTGGGCAAAGGCCGCACCAGCCGCGCAACTCACGGCCTCGCCGCCCTCCGTCAGCGCCACAAAGCAGGTACCGGGGCGCAGCGTGCCGCGCAGCACGGCCATGTTGGGCAGCATGACGCCGCAGGCCTCCGCGAGGCGGGCGAGCGCGGTGAGGACCTCTTCGGGGCTCTCTTCAGTCAGCTCATGGAGCGTCAGGCCCCGGGGTAGGGGCGTGGCCGCGATCACGGCCTCGGCCACCTTCCGCGCGCGATCCCCGCCGACCCAACGCTCGTAACGTGTGACCGCCGCGCCGAGCTCTGCCATCTGGGCGATCACGGGCTCCATGGCATCTGGCGGCACATGGGCAATCGACGTCGTTCCCTGCAGGGTGAGGAGCGCCCTGAGCCGGGCCTCGGGCGCATCCGCCGCGCTCATGATCCCCACGCCGCGCCCATAATAGGTGCAGGCCGGGTCATCGCGCACGAGCTCATAGACCGCGCGGCCCCGGCGCAGGACGGCCTTTTGCGCATCGGTTCCGTAATAGTCAGACATTGGTCAACAGATGCTCGCGTTCCCAGGGGCTGATGACCTCCAGGAACTCTTCGTATTCGGAGCGTTTCACGATGGAGTAGACGCGCGCGAATTCCGGCCCGAGGACCTCGTGCAGATCGCTGGCCGCATCAAAGAGATCGAGCGCGCGGCCCAGATCGCGGGGGATGTCGCCCTCCCCCTCATAGGCGTCACCGCGAAACTGCCGGCTTGGGCGCTCTTCGTTTTTCAGCCCGAGCAGCCCGGCCGCGAGCGAGGCCGCGATGCCGAGATAGGGGTTGCAGTCCATGCCCGCGAGCCGGTTCTCCACCCGCCGCGCGGCGGGACCAGAGACAGGGATACGGATGCCCGTAGTGCGGTTGTCGCGGCCCCATTCCAGATTGATGGGCGCGGCGTGATCCTTCACGTAGCGGCGGTAGCTGTTCACGTAGGGCGCCTGCAGCGCGATCGTGCTGGGCAGATGCGTCTGCAGCCCCGCGATGAAGTGGTAAAAGGCGTCCGTCTCGCCCCCCTGCGGCCCGGCAAAGATGTTGCGCCCGTCCGCGTCGAGGAAGGAGTGGTGGATGTGCATGGCACTGCCCGGCTCGCCCGCGATGGGCTTGGCCATGAAGGTGGCGTAGCAGTTGTGCTTGAGCGCGGCCTCACGGATCATCCGTTTGTAGAAAAACACCTCGTCGGCGAGCTTCACCGGGTTGCCGTGGCGCAGATTGATCTCCACCTGGCCCGCGCCGCCCTCCTGCGTGATCCCGTCGATCTCGAGGCCCATCGCCTCTGCAAAGTCGTAGATGTCGTCGATGACGGGGCCGTATTCATCGACGGCTGACATCGAATAGGCCTGCCGCGCCGCTGCGGGGCGCCCCGACCGGCCCATCATCGGCTCGATCGCGCGGGCGGGGTCGAGGTTCGGGGCCACCAGGAAAAACTCCATCTCCGGCGCCACAACGGGCGTCAGCCCCATCTCCGCATAGGCTGCGCAGACGCGCTTGAGGACATTGCGGGGCGAAAACGGGATCGGCTCGCCCTTGCGGTCATAGGCATCGTGGATGATCTGCACCGTCCAGTCCCCTGTCCAGGGTGCAGCCGTGGCGGTGGAATAATCTGGCTTCAGGATCATGTCGGGCTCGGTAAAGCCCTCGGCCCCCGCCGCCTCGCCCCAGCCCCCGGTGATGGTCTGGAAATAGATCGAATTGGGCAGGTAGAATTCGCTCTGCTTGTCGAATTTCGGCGCAGGCAGAGCCTTGCCCCGCGCGATGCCCGGCAGATCGGCGATGATGCACTCCACCTCGTCGAGCCTGTGCCCTTCAAGATATGTCTGCGTGACTTCGGGGCAGTCTTTCAGCCAGGGGTTCATGGCCGCGCCTCCTTGAGAAAGCGCGCCATATGCGCTGCAAGGAGCGCATCCTGCGTGGGCAGCGCCATCGTCGCGCGGGCCTCCTCGATCATCGCGGGCTCGTAGATCGGATCATCGCCCCGCACCTCGAGATACGTGCCCAGCACCGGTGTCGAGATCTCCGGATGGGGCTGGATCGTGAAGATATGGTGCCCGTAGGCCAGCGCCGCATGGGCGCAAAACGCATTGCCGCCGAGGACGCGCGCATCGGGCGGCACCTCCAGCACCTGATCCTGATGCCAGGCGTTGAGGGCGACCTCGCCCATCCCGTCGAGCGTGTAGGTCCGCCGCCCCACGGCCCAACCGCCTGCAAACTTCTCCACCCGCCCGCCGAACGCCTGCGCGATGATCTGGTGTCCAAAGCAGATCCCCACCATGGGCGCGCGCGCCGCATGGGCCGCGCGGATGAATTCCTCGAGCGGCGGGATGAATGCGTGATCCTCGTAGGCCCCGTGCTTCGAGCCTGTCACGAGCCATCCCTCCGCTGCCTCAAGCCCCGGGGGAAAGTCCATGTCGACGACGTCCCACGTGCTGAATGTCAGGCCCTGTCCGTCAAAGAGCGTCGCAAAGAGCCCGTCATAATCGCCGTGCCGCGCGATCACGTCCTCGGGCGCATGCCCGCATTGGAGGATACCGATATGCATGGATCACCGTTCGTTTCGCGCGCACGATAGGAAGGCCAGCGGCATAAGGAAAGGGCGCGATTAGACCGTCTCGAGCAGCGCCAGCACGAGCTCGCTGTCCGAAAACTGCGCGCATTTCGCGAGGTCCTGCCGCTTGGTGCGGATGAGATTGTCGATGAGGAGCGGATCAAAGATACGCGCCATGATCGGGTCATCGAGGAGCGCGATCGCCGTCGCCAGATCTGGCGCCACCCGCGGGCCAGCCGCGCCATAGGCATTGCCCTGCGTGGGCGGCGGTGGCGTGGCGGCATCCTCGATCCCGAGCAGGGCCGCGCCGAGGATCGCGGCAAAGAGGAGGTAGGGGTTCACGTCCCCGCCCGCCACGCGGTGCTCGATCCGGCGCGCCTCAGACGGGCCCGAGGGCACGCGCAAAG
>JBCBME010000143.1:0-6461 GCA_039822945.1 Pseudomonadota bacterium | reverse complement strand
CTTCGAAAACGTCTCTGAAGAAAACCTGCCCGAGCGCCTCGCCGCTGCGGCGGAGGCGCTCGCAGAGGCGCTGACAGAAGCCGAGAGCGAAGCCGGTTTGCCGAAAACGCAGGTGCTGCTTGATGGGCTTGAAAACGAATTGGAGGAGCTCGCGCAAGCGGCCGCGCGAGAAGCAGAAGCGCAGCGAGACGCTGAGAATTCCGAGCGCACGGCGGCCATCTCGGCCGCGGAGCTCACCGTTGCGCTGCGTCAGGAGATCGGCGCGGGTCTCGTTGCGGTGGAACAGCGCGAAGACAAGGTGATCGTCACCGTGGGCGAAGGCGGCTCCTTCCGGTCCGGGCGCTCTGAACTGACACCTGCCGCCCGCGAAATCATGGCGCGGATCGCTGCAACGGCGATGGATGATGCAAGTGACATCGTCGTCACCGGACACACGGATTCCGTGCCGCTGTCACCCGCATCGCCCTACAGGGACAATTGGGGTCTCGCCGCGGCCCGCGCGGCATCGGTGGTGCGTGAACTCGAAGCGGCCAGCGGCATCCCCTCTGGGCGCATGAGCGCGCTCAGCCGGGGAGAAACCGTCCCAGTTGCGTCCAACGACACGGCAGAGGGGCGCGAACAGAACCGCCGTATCGAGATTGAATTCCAGTATTGAACGTCCCGCTAAAACTCTCGCGGCCCGCACCGTTCACATCTCACAGGAGACGACGCGATGCCCACTGATTTTCTGACAAGCCTCAACACCAACGGCTCCGGCCTCAACATCCGTGAGCTCTCGGAAGTCCTCACGGAGGCGGAGATCGCGCCGCGCCGGGACGTGATTACCGAGCGCATAGACCAGGCCGAGCTTCAGGCGTCCGGGTACGCCCTTTTGCGCGGCCAGGCCGAGCAGGTGAACGAGGCGTTGAACCTCATCACAAACTTGTCGCCCTATGCCCTGTTCAGCAGTGATCCGGCGGTGAACACCACCATCACCGATCCCAAGGCCGTCACCGCGAATGACACCCAGATCGAAGTGACAAACCTCGCCAAGGCCCAGATCCTGAACTTCGGTGGCTTCTCGGACCCGAACGCGGCACTGGGTGGGGGAGAACTCACGATCGAGTTCGGATCGTGGACTGATGATGGAAGTGGTCCGAGCTTTGCCGCGAATACCACGGCCTCTCAGATACTGACGATCTCTGCGGAGGCCACCCTCAACGAACTCGCCGCCGCGTTTTCATCCATCGACGGGATATCGGCGCAGGTCATCGAAGTGGGTGACGGCACGTTTACGCTGGGTCTCATCACCGACACCGGCGCTGACAACGCGATCAACATCACCGATACCGGCGGTGGCGGGCCGCTCGCTGGGTTTGATATCAGTGCCGACCCGAGCACCGCGCAGGCCCAGGCCGCCCAAGATGCCGAACTCATCGTCAATGGCGTCGCCATCACGCGCGCCTCGAATGAGATCAATAACCTCCTCCCTGGTGTCTCGGTTTCGCTTTCGGATGTGACGACAGGGCCAGCAACCCTGCGGTCCACCCCAAACACCGAAGGCGCGCTCGAGGTCATGCGCGGCTTCGTCGATATCCTCAATGCGACGAACCGGTTGGTGACGACGCTCACCGATCGTGGGTTCTCGACGGGTGCCGAGGCCGGCGCCCTTGCCGGTGACCGCATCGCCGACCAGTTTCTCAATTCCCTGGATCTGACGTTGTCGCGCGGATACGGCAGTGCCGACGGATCGAGCAGCACTTTCCTGAGCGATCTTGGCATTTTGACGGAGCGGGACGGAACGTTCAGCCTCAATGAGGCGCAATTCAACGCCGCGATCACCTCAGACCCCGGCCAGCTCAACGGTCTTTTGCGCGATAGCTTGACCGCTGAGGGTGCTGAGATCTCGGGCACACCCCTCGATCCCCCTGAGACTGGGACCTTCACGTTTCTGCGCGATCCCACCACGGGGGACGCCACCCTGAACGGGCTCTCCGTTGCCGGGGAGGCACAACTAGATGGCTCGTGGGTCTATACTGTCACGTCCGGTTCACTGCGCGGCACAGCACTGACCGTGGCCGGCGATTCAACGGGCGCGGAGATCGAGTACGCAGCGAGCCTTGTAAGCGCGCTGCAGGTGCAGACCGACAGCCTTCTGTCTTCAGATGGCCCACTCGCGACCCGCAATGACAGCCTCAACTCAGCCCTGGATGAAGATGCTGCCGCTCTTGATGCGCTCGATATCCGAGCGCAGGAGATTGAGGAACGGTTTCTTGCACGCTTCACACAGATGGAGCAGGTGATCACGCAGCTCAACTCCACGGGTGATTTCATTGATGGCCTGCTCGATCAGCTCAGGCCCCCGGAGTGATGAGAGCTTCGCCCGAGGCTAAGGTGCCTCCGGGTCTCCGGTTTTTGCATCCATGAGGTCGCGCAGCTTGAGCAGTGCGGCCTTTTTGATCTGAGAGACCCGCCCGGGCGTGACATCGAGGATCTCGGCCATCTCATAGACGTTGAATTCCTCGACGTAGCAGAGCTGCAAGACGAGTGCTTGGCGTTCGGGCAGCTCCTCGATGGCGTCGCGAAGAAGGTCCTTGAGTTCAGCGACTTCGACGGCGCGCTCTGCCCCGATCGCGCGGTCACGGAACACGAGCGACTGGTCGGTGTAGACTTCATCAAGCGAAGTGAGCTCGTTGACCTGAAACCGGCTCTCCCAGTCCTGAAGTTCGCTGACCGAGATGTCGAGCGATGCGGCGACCTCGGCCTGCTCAGGCTCCCGTCCGAATTGCTGCGCCAGCTTGCTGCGCGTGCGCATGACGGATTGGCGCATGGTTACAGTTTTGCGCGACAGGTTGGAGTTGCGCCGGAGGGAATCAAGGATCGCCCCGCGTATGCGCTGGGCCGCATACGCCGCAAAGGTTACGCCCTCTTGCGGGGTATAGCGCTGCGCAGCTTCGACAAGCCCAATGTAGCCCGCTTGCATGATGTCTTCGACTTCGACGAACCGACCGACGCGCCCATGAAACATCCAGGCAAGACGCTGGACGATGTTCATATGCGCCTCGATGAGGTCTGCTGGCGTGGGGCGCGCTTCTGAGTAGGAGGCCGGTGGGATCATGCGGCTCCGACCCGAGGTGGTGGGACATGGTCGCTATGCCTGAGAAACCTGATCTTTGGGGCGTCGCGCGTCGCAGCACCTTCATCGAAGAGGGGGCTGAGCTTGCCTTGATGGAGTGTCCAGACAGGCACAAGGCCACTCTCTGCCACACGCCTGATGGTGTTGGTGTTTGGTCGCTCGTCCCCAGCGATCAGGACGGTGCCAGTGACGGAGCAACCTGCTCCAAGGTCCTCTATCGCAGCACATGCCTCCGCGGTCCGGTCGCCCTCAGTGAGAAGGAGGTAGGTCACATCGTCCCGCGCACTTGCGACCGCCATAACGCGTGAAAACGTTTGGCCTGAGGCGCGGCAAAGCACGATCTTGGGTTGGGGCCGTACCTCGCCCACCTCATGAAGATCGCCCACTTCAGCAGGTTCACTTACCCACGGGAGCTCGTCCCCATCCTGCCAGCGCAGGACTTGTGCTCGGGGGAATTTGCGCAGGAGCTCGATGGTGAGGACAAAGGGCACTTTCTGGCTGTGGGTCGCAACGACGATGTATCGAGCGGTTTCAATCGAAGCTTCAGCTTTCCGGGCCGCCGCGGCCATGTCCGCCTCTGACAGGGCGGGGGCGGGAGCAAAGCGGCTCTTGAAGACAAGCTTTTGAGGCGGGGCGGGCTCTGCAGGAGGCAATGGGGAAAGTGTTCGCGCCTCTGCGCGTTCCGGGAAAGGCTTCGGGCGCGCCGGATCGAGGAAGCGGGGACGCCGTGCAGCCCGGCCAGGAAATGAGAGCGGTGCCGCAGTGAATTCCGAGCTCGCAGGGGCGTGCGTTGCTGCCCGCACAACCACGCCGTCACCCTCGCGATCCATGGACAGGATGAAAGCCTCTTCTCCGAGGTGAGTTTCCACGAGCGCAAGCGCACTCACGGCATCATCGGCGGTAAAGGTTTCGATTGTCATGGGGTCTCCTCCTGGTTGAGGGCGGTTTTGGCGGCGACACTCGCCACGATCTCAAGGCGTCGGTGGTCGGGTATCTCGGTGACGGCTAAGACGATCGCGTCACTGCCGTGGCCACGTACAAAGGTTGCGAAACTGCGCCGTAGGCCTGCGGAAACCACCACGACACCGCGCTTGCCGGCGCCGGCGAGGGCCTCTTGGGCCACGTTGATCTCAGACATGATGCGGTTGGCGAGGCCGGGGTCGATGACGAGGCCCGCGCGTTCGTGTTGTGAGCGGGTTAAAAGCTCTTCGAGCTCGGCAGAAAGCGTAATGACCGGCAGGCTTTGTGTCACCGGCGAGATCTGCTCGAGAAGCTGTGCCGAAAGCGCCGGGCGCACGTGCTCGGCCATATCGGTGGGGTCGGTGATCCGGCCTGCAATGGCCGACAACTCTTCGAGGATGCGCGGCAGGTCAGCCACCGGCATCCGCTCCTTGAGCAAGGTCCGCAAAACGGCCGTCAGGACGTGCAGCGGCACGAGATTTGGCACCACGGAGGCGACAAGCGTCGGCGCGCTGGATTCGAGATTATCAAGGAGATCCTGCACATCATCTGCCCCGAGAAGATCGGCGGCATGGCGGTAGAGCACCTGGCTGAGATGCGTGGCAATGACGGAGTCAGGTTCAACGACCACGTGATCGTCCGCTTCCACTTCTGCCATCTGATGAGGCTGGACCCACACGGCATCGAGCCCGAAGGAGGGGTCTTTCACCTCGATGCCGCGCGGTTTCGTGCGCGTCATAGCGCCGGGCAGCGCGAGCCGACGGTCCGGGTAAACGATGTCTTCGGCTACGCTCGCTTGCCGGATCCGGATGCTGTAGGCGTTGGTAGGCAGCTTCATGTCGTCCCGGATACGGACACCCGGAATGACAAAGCCCATGTCGCGGGAGGCATCCCGGCGGATGCCTGTCACCCGTGCCAAAAGGCCCCCGCCTGCACCATCCTCGATGAGCGGTATGAGCCCGACGCCCAAGCCAATGACGACGCGTGCGTAATCCGTGATGTCTTCGGGGCGGATGCCTGCTTCGTTGTTTTGCGCCTCGGGAGTGGTGCCGCCTGCTGGAGCTGGAAGCGCCTGCGCTCCGGCGCGCGGAGGGCCGGAAAGTGCGGCGGCACCGTCGGCCAAGGGGGTCATGGGCTGGTCGCGTGTGATCCAAGCCACCGCCCCTGCGGCAAAAGCAGCGCTCAGAAACAGGATGTTTGGCATACCGGGAATGACGCCGATGATCCCCAACACCGCGGCCACCGGCACCCAAGCCCGGTGCAAACCGATCTGGGATCCAATGTGATCTGCCATGTCATTTGTGGACGTCACCCGGGTGACGATCACCGCCGTGGCGATCGACAAAAGCAACGTGGGGATCTGCGCCACAAGGCCGTCACCAATCGACAAAAGAACGTAAGTCTCTGCTGCTGCGCCAAAACCCAGCCCGTGCTGGGACGTGCCGATCGCGATCCCGCCAATGATATTGGCAAGTAGGATCAGGATACCGGCGATGGCGTCGCCTTTGACAAATTTCGAGGCGCCGTCCATCGCGCCGTAAAAATCTGCCTCATCCGAAACCTCTTGGCGTCGCTCTCGGGCCTGCTCCGGGGTGAGAAGGCCCGCGTTGAGATCGGCATCAATCGCCATCTGCTTGCCCGGCATGGCGTCGAGCGTGAAGCGCGCCGAGACCTCGGAGACGCGTCCGGCGCCCTTCGTGATCACCACGAGATTGATGATGACGAGGATGATGAAGACGACGAGGCCCACTGCAAAGTTGCCTGCAATCACAAAGTTGCCGAACGCCTCGATGACTTTGCCAGCCGCGTGGCTCCCCTCATGCCCGTCGGTGAGCACGATCCGCGTTGAGGCGACGTTGAGCGCAAGGCGCAGCACCGTGGCGATCAGGAGAACCGTTGGGAAGGAAGAGAAATCGAGGGGGCGAAAGGAGTAGAGCGCCACCATCAGCACAAGAAGAGACACCAAGATGTTGATGACAAAGAACGCGTCGAGCAGGGCAAGTGGCAGCGGCAACAGCATCATCGCCACGATGGCCAGAATGCCGAGCGGCAGAAGGCTCGAGCCAAGATAGGACATGCCCGTAAGCTTGGGCGGGCTGCCGCTTGTATCTGCCATGACGCCTCCGCGCTGCGTGTTTCTGCCAAGAGGGGCAGCAAGCGCCATGCCATCCGGGACGCGGGTCGAGCGATTGGCGGGCGGAATTTGCGGTCACCGTCTGGCACGCGCCTTGCAGACCAACCGACGACTGTCTCACCTTTTCACTCAAAGGCCCCGACCATGCCCAGCTTCCTTCGTTTAAGCCTTTTTGCAGCTAGCCTTGGCGCACTTGCGGGCTGCTCGCCCGGGATGCTCGCGACACGCGCCTTGCCAGATGATGCCAGCGCG
>JBCBME010000142.1:0-6478 GCA_039822945.1 Pseudomonadota bacterium | reverse complement strand
GCTGCGCCATGGCAGAGCATTCGATGTGCCAGCCGGGAAAGCCACGGCCCCAGGGTGCGTCCCACTCCATCTGCCGCTGGACGCCCTCGGCTGAGAATTTCCAGAGCGCAAAGTCGGTTGGCGAGCGTTTCTCACCCTCAGCCACGCGCGCGCCAGCCTTCTGGCCCTCGCGCTTATACCCGCCGAGCGTGCCGTAGTTGTCGAGCTTGGATGTGTCGAAATAGACGCCGTCGGGGATGCTGTAGGTGTAGCCCTTCGCCTCCAGCGCCTCGATCATCGCGATCTGGTGGCTGATGTGATCGGTGGCGCGGCACAGGATCGTGGGGGCGGCGATGTTGAGCGCCTCGCATTGCGCCACAAAGCCCTGCTCGTAGCGTTCTGCAATGGCCCAAGCGTCGAGCCCTTCGCGGGCGGCGCCCACTTCCATCTTGTCTTCGCCCTCATCGCCATCGCTGACGAGGTGCCCCACATCGGTGATGTTCATGACGTGACGCACGGGGATACCGGCACGCTCGGTCACGCGTTTGAGGGTGTCCACGAAAACGTACGTGCGCAGATTTCCCAGATGCGCGTGGTGATAAACCGTTGGTCCGCAGCTGTAGAGTGTGGCCTCATCACGGATTGGCTCAAAGGGGCGGACTTTGCCCGCCATCGTGTCGTGAAAGCTCAGCTGCATGGGTGCCTCCTGCGGTGCGCGACGCGCTACCAGAGGTGGCAATTGCGGGCAAGCTAGCTTTCGAGAAGCATCCGGCGACAGCTGGAGATTTGGGCTGTCGCGATGGAGCGTGCGGTAGAGGCGCGATCCGGGTCGTGGTGAAAGGAGGCGGTGGTCAGGAGCGCGGCCTGGGCCATTTTCGCGGCAATGCGGTGATGGAGGGCGTCCCGTGCTGCGTCCCTTGGAACGGTGGCTTCATAGAGTGACTGGAAGGTCAGCCGATGATCGGCCGCTTCGGTGGCGTCTTCGTTTTGGAGCCAATGATGTTCAACTTCGGCGGAGTATCGACCGAGGCAACCGGCAAACACCATGTGGAGCGGCTCTGCGGCCGTGGCCTTGAGGGGGAGAGCGCAGACAAGCGCCAGTATCAGCGTTCTTAAAGCGTCCATAAAGTAAGCTTTGCGGCGGAATTTCCGCACGTCAACTGTGCAAAATGTAAAATGTGACGTGATGGTGCAGGCGTGTAACCCGACGGCGAAGGGCAGCCCGAGGGGCAACTAACCCTGCGTCACGCTGGAAGGGGAGCGGCAACACGAGCAGGATAGGCCCATGGATACGTATGATCATGTCATCGTGGGCGGCGGGTCTGCCGGGGCAACGCTCGCCGCGCGGTTGAGCGAGGATCCGGCCCGGCGTGTTTGCCTCCTTGAGGCTGGCGGTAGCGGTCGCGGTCTGCTCGTTAGGCTGCCGCTTGGCGGCGTCGCCATGATCCGCGGCCGACCCAAGATCAACAACTGGGCCTTCGAGACGGTACCGCAGCCCGGGCTGGGCGGGCGCCGGGGCTATCAGCCGCGCGGCAAGGGGCTTGGAGGATCAAGCGCGATCAACGCCATGCTCTACGTGCGCGGCCACCGCAGCGATTATGACCGCTGGGCGGAGGAGGGCTGCACTAGCTGGGGATGGGACGATGTCCTTCCATACTTCCTGCGCTCCGAGCGCAATGCCCGATCTGCGCCTATCCACGGCTCGGAAGGGCCCTTGCAAGTGGCCGACCAGCATGCCCCGCGCGAGATCTCGCACGCCTATCTCGACGCGTGCGGCCAGATGCAGCTGCCGCTCACGGACGATTTCAACGGGGGCGAGACCGAGGGCGCTTCGTTTTTTCAGGTGACGCAGTTTCATGATGGTCCACGCCGGGGGGAGCGGTGTTCAGCCTCTGCGGCCTATCTCGAGCCGGTGATGGCGCGTCCAAACCTCGACGTCGTCACTAGCGCTCACGTTACTGAGCTTTTGTTTGACGGGCGCAGGTGCACCGGGCTGCGCTACCGGCAGGGCGCGTCGAACCAGACGGTAGCGGCTGGCGAGGTGATCTTGAGCGCGGGCGCATTTGGCTCCCCCCAGCTCCTCCAGCTTGCGGGTATTGGGCGGCCCGCGGACATTGAACGCCACGGCATCCGGATGCGCCACGCGCTGCCGGGGGTAGGGCAAAACCTTCAGGACCATCTCGACGTCATTCTGACCTACCGCGCCAAGCGACCGGGCACTGTTGGGATCAGTCTTGCGGGCGGCGTCGAGACGGCGCGCGATCTGATGCAATGGGCGCGAGACGGGTCGGGCCGCGCGACGTCGCCCTTTGCCGAGGGCGGAGGGTTCTTCAAGTCGACGCGCGACGCCCATGCGCCTGACATCCAATTTCACTTCGTCGTGGCAATGGTGGAGAACCATTTGCGGACAATCCGCACGGGCCACGGCTTTAGCATGCATGTCTGCGCGTTGCGGCCGCATTCGCGGGGAGAGGTTTTCTTGCGCTCTGCCGACCCGCTTGCCGCACCGGGGATCGACCCGCGCTACCTCAGCGACGCGCGGGATCTCGACACGCTCGTGCGCGGCGCGAGGCTTGCCCAAAGCGTCATGGAGGCTCCCGCGCTGGCGCCTTGGCGCGGGATGCGCCTGGGACACAAAGCCCAGATGTCGGACGCCGATTGGGTGGCTCGGATCCGCGCCACCGCCGACACGATCTATCACCCGGTCGGCACCTGCGCGATGGGCACGAGCGAGGCTTCCGTGGTGGACCCGGATCTGCGCGTGCGCGGCCTCGACGGGCTTCGCGTGGTCGATGCCTCCGTCATGCCCCATATCGTGTCGGGCAACACTAACGCCCCCACAATCATGATCGCCGAGAAAGCGGCGGATCTGATCAAAGCTGCCTGAGGACCGCCGATGAACGCCCACGCTGAACTCGACCACCGCGCCGCGCTCGACGGTGATCTCGCGCATCTGGCCGCACATAAGGACGCTTGGGCGCACACAAGCGTCGCCGAGCGGATCGCGATCTTGAAAGATATTCGTGGGCGTGTCGTCGACGTAGCGGAGGGTTGGGCTGAAACGGCGGCTCGCAAGAAGCTTCTGCCCGAGGGATCTCCTCTCGCAGCGGAAGAGTGGATGTCGGGGCCCTATGCGTTGCTGATGGCTTGCGACGCGCTCCTCGAGACGCTCCGCGGCATGGAGGGTCGCGCCTATCTGCGCGGTCTCCCGCGGCGTTACCTCCCGAACGGGCAGCTAGCGCTCGGGGTGGTGCCCGCATCGGTCTGGGACAAGCTCTTGTTGAACGGGATCAGCGCGGAGGTCTGGATGGAGGCGGGCGTCTCCGAGGCCAATCTCGCTGAGGTGACAGCGCCCGCCTATGCGGTTCCTGAGGCTGATCGCATGGGCAAGGTGGCGCTCGTGCTCGGCGCGGGCAACATCGCGTCCATCCCGCCGCTCGACTGCCTGCAAAAACTCTTTCAGGAGCATCAGGTGGTGCTGCTCAAGATGAACCCGGTGAACGACTACCTCACGGATTACTTCCGCGCAGCGTTGCGTCCTCTGATCGACATTGGCGCCCTCAGGATTGTTGAGGGCGATGGGGCCGTCGGGGCCTACCTCACTGACCATCCCCTCGTAGAGCAGATCCACATTACGGGCGCTGGCGCGACCCATGATGCGATTGTGTGGGGCGCAGGCGAAGAGGGGGCCCGGAACAAGGCTGCAGGCACCCCAAAGAACACGCGGCGGATCACGTCAGAGCTCGGCGCGGTGTGCCCCACGATCGTTGTGCCCGGCCCATGGTCGCGCGAGGACATCGCCTATCAAGCGGAGAACCTTGCAACGCAAAAGCTCCACAACAGCGGCTTCAACTGCATTGCCTGTCAGGTGCTCGTGCTGCCCAAGGATTGGGATCAGAAGGACGCTCTCCTTGCCGCCACAAAGAAGGTGATCTCAAAGAACACGCGGCTTGCATATTATCCGGGTGCCGAGGACCGGCTTGCCGATTTCGGTTCTGGAGACGTGGTGGAGCGCGGTGATGCTCCCGGGCTCGTGGTCAGCCCGGAGACCACCGCCACCCAGGCGGAGAGCGAGGTCTTTGGTCCTGCCATGAGCCTTCACGAGATTGCAGGGGAGGGGGAGGCCTACTTGCGTGAGGCCATCGCTTATGCCAACGCGACGCTCCATGGAACCCTTGGCGCGGGCATTCTCATTCACCCAGAGACGTTGCGCGCCATAGGGAAACGGCGTTTTGACGAGCTCATCAGCGAGCTGTGTTACGGATGTATCGGCGTAAACGTCTGGTCGGGCGCTGGATTTCTGCTGCCACAAGTGCCGTGGGGTGCGTTTCCCGGGCATACGCTCGAGGATGTTCAGTCGGGCATCGGCACCGTGCACAATGCGCTGATGTTTTCCCGCTCAGAGAGGACGATCGTGCGCGGCCCCTGGGCACCGTTCCCAAGGTCTCTGAAGTATGAGCGCACACTGCTGCCGCGGCCGCCCTGGTTTGTCACCCACCGCCACGCTCACAAGGTGCTGCGCGGTCTGACAGCGTTCATGGGCGACAAGAAGCTCTGGCGGTTGCCGGGCATCTTTCTCAACGCGATGCGGGGCTAGCGCCTTACGCCCGTAGGGCAGGGGGCCATTCGGGGCGGTTATGATGCGCGTGCAGCATGGATCTTCACGCGCAGGAGTTTTCCTACTATATCAGTCAGGCAAACGTGGCGGGCGCGAGTCGCCGCGATCTGGCCAAGTGCAGCTTGGCGTACGCAAAAGTGAAAGGACGACCGTCCGTGAGTGCAGTGATGTTAGCGACGCCATTTGTTGAGGCGCCCGCGGATCATTCCGGTGTCTCCCGTGACCTTGCGCTCTTTTTTCCGCTCCTCAACCGTCTGCGATTTCTGGCGCAGAAGTGCCGCGCAGATGCTCGCCTCGATCTAACCGAGGCCTGCTCAGCCATCCATGCAGAGCGGTCCACAAGCCTTGACCGCATCGCAGAATCCATGATCCGCGTGATTTCTCAGGCAGTTGAAGGGCATGTCGTCTTTCTTGCGCCGGGGTCACCTCACATGACATTCGATGAAGAATGGCTGGTGCGCCTACTGGATCGGGCCACCGCGAAAGACACCGTCAGCGTCGAGTTCCTCCTCCGACGGCGGGTCGCTCCCCGCCATCACCATGCCTTCCGAAGCATTGTCCGGGCCGTTGCCGCGCTAAATCGCTGATTGGGGCTTGTTCTTATTTAGAACTGTTCTAATTTGAAGATGAGCTAGCTGACGCAAGCCAGGCCTGACGCTGCCGTGCGGGCAGTGGGGTCGGAGAATGTAAGGAGATACCCATGTTGCAGAGCGCTCATAGCCTCGCGCCCGAGGTGAAAACCGAACTCGCCACCATGCTGAACCAGGTTGTGGCGGAGACTGCCGTCACGACAATGCTCGCTCAGAATTTCCACTGGAATGTGCGGGGCATGGCGTTTGGCCCGCTCCACGCGCTCTTTCAAGAGATCTACGAGGACCATTTCGAGGCTCAGGATGATGTGGCAGAGCGTCTGCGCGCCATCGGCGGCCACGTCGAGGGCCGCCTGCGCGTGATGGTGGAAAATTCGAAAGTACCGGAGCAAGACGGTCATCAAACCGATCAGGAGATGATCCGCCTGATGTCGGATGCCCAAAAGACGATCGCATCGACCATCGCAGGCACAGCGACTTACGCGGAAAAGAACGGCGATGTCGCAACGCATGATTTGCTCGTGGGACGTCAGCTCGCCCACGAAAAGTTCGCGTGGCTGCTCGACTCTCACTTTGTCGACTAGCACCGTCCAAATCGCGCAAAGCCCCTGCCATCGGTGGGGGCTTTTGCATGTCTGAGGCCGTGACTGAATATCTGCGCCTGACGCGAGAGGTGATGCCGTCCATGGCGCGGGCGCGCCAGTGGCCCGTCTCGGCGGATCACTGTTTTCAGCGGATCGTGCTCGACGCCGTGACAGGCGGTGTGTGGTACGATCACATCCCGCGGCCGGCCTACAGGAACATGAGCCCCACACAGGCGCAGGCGGCTCTGGCGCTCTGCCATGAGATAATCGATGGCAGCGCGGACCTTTCCAAGCTGAACCGTCAATCACTTGCCTTTCGGGGCAAACTTGCCAGCGCTCCGGGCCACGATACCCTTCCGCTATGGCAAAACGCACCTCTCCCAAAGACGCCCGGCGGGTATAAACGGCAGACGACCTCGACGAGGTCGTCACCGACAAGCGCGAGGGGTGGCGCGCCACCGCCGCCAAGGCCCGCAGGCGCCAGCGGCGGTACAAGAAAAAGCTCACCGACGAGATCGCACGGCTGCACCAGTCCGGTGAGCTTGAGGACTAAAACTTGCCGTTGTCATGGGCCATCTCAGCCGGGGTGGGGCTTACCACATCCCAGTGCTCGACGATCTTGCCGTTCTTGAGTCGGAAGATGTCGAACGCCGCGTAGTCGATGCTGCTCCAGACCGGGTGGGCGAAGGCGACCACGAAGTTCCCCT
>JBCBME010000141.1:0-6501 GCA_039822945.1 Pseudomonadota bacterium | reverse complement strand
GGCTAGGGTTTCAACCAATGAACGATCCGGAAAACACTGATCGTGTATATATCAGCATGAACGATATACGCGCGACGCTCAGCGCCTAGTGCGTTTTACTTTCAGCAGTTAACTAACTGATGTTCTGCAGGCGTCTCGCAGATCATTTTACAGAAAATATCAACAAAATCAGTCAATTAATTAGGATTGCAAATCCGTGCACACCGGTTCGAATCCGGTACTCGCCTCCAAACGCGCTCATCCTTTCGAGTACTGATACTTCTGGAATGGAGCTTGGGACCGAGAAATGGGCGGGCGTGCACCCGCTACGCAGCTCCGGTGGCGGGGCGCTCTTTGGGGTTGTCAGATTTTGGCGCAGCCCGGCTCTCTATGGGCCAAGTGCACAGGCGGATCGCAGCTGCTGGCGTCCGGGCTAGGTGACTGTGAACTGGCCCATCATGCCGCAATCCTCGTGCTCGAGAATGTGGCAATGGTACATGTAGGGCGCATCCTCGGGCGCCGCGTAGTCGAACCGGACGAGAACCTCTGACCAGCCCTCTTCGACATGAACCATGTCCTTCCAACCTTGCGCATAGGCCGGTGGTTCGGCACCGCTCTGGCTGAGAATGCGGAACGAACAGCCGTGGATGTGGAAGGGATGGAGCATGTCATCGACCGATATGCGCCAGATCTCCGTATCACCCTTGCGGACCTTTTCGTCGATGCGGTCCATCTTCATCGGCTGGCCGTTGATGGCCATGGCACCTGCATTGCCGCAGAAGTTCTCCCATGCGAGCGCGAGCGCAACGAGATCGGCACCGACATCCATCTGCAGCTCAAAGGAGCGGGTAACAGTGGCGGCCGAGGCATTGGGCGGCGCGAGATTGGCCAGGCGCGTGGGCAGGGAGCCGGTAAATCCTTGCTCTGCGGACCGGTTTAGGGTGAGCACTGTTGTCGCCTGGTTGCCGAAGAGCAGGCTGGCGAAGAACCCTGCTTCCCCGTCCAGGTTGACCGTCAGCGCGTTCGTCTCGACGCTTCTCATGTCGACAAGCACTTCGTAGCGCTCGCCCGGAGACATCAGAATGCTTTCGGCCTCCACGGGGCTGGGCAGAAAGCCACCTTCGGTCGCGATCACAGTGATCGGTCCCGTTTGCATAGAAAGCTCAAGGAACCGCGCGTTGCAGGCATTGAGAAGCCGTAACCGCACCAGCCCCGTCGGCACCGTCTGTTGCACCGGAGCGAGGGCGCCATTCACGACGACGGTGTCGCCCTGGAAGCCGTCCTCGAAGACTTCGGCGCTGAGCGCGTAGGCCATCCGTCCGCTCCCATCGAATATCTTGTCCTGCAGCACGATGGTGAAATCGTCGACGCCGTAGGTTTTAGGCAAATCGGCGGCGAGGCTGGCATCATCTTCGACGAGCAGAACGCCAGCGAGCCCGTCATGGGTCTGCCGGGCCGTCTTGCCGTGCATGTGGGAATGAAACCAGTTCATGGATGCTTGCTGCACGATGGGCACATCGGGCGACCAGACGCTCCCATCCTCGATTTCCTGATGCGGGCCGCCATCGACCTCCCCCGGGATGTGGAGACCGTGCCAATGGATGGTGGAGACGTCGCCGATGCTGTTGGCCACGTCGAACGGCAACGTCTGACCCTGCTTCGCCCGCAGAACGGGACCCAGATAACCGTGGTTGATGCCCAGGGTCTGGCTCATCGCGCCCGTGCCAAAATCATGAGTCCCCGGCTGCAGGTTGAGCGCGATGCGATTTTCGATCCCAGCCGTCAGATCCGTGTGTGGCAGGATCGGCAGAGCACGCGGGGCGCTCTGCCCCAGAAGCGGACCGCTTAGCGCGAGGGAGGCTGCGCCACCTGCCAAAAGTTCACGTCGATTCATTGCGTTATCCCCTCTGCAGACATCTCAAAAGCAGCCAATGCGGCGCTCATATCCGCGGCTTGTCGTTCAATAAGGCGCACGAAGTCTGCGCTGTCAGCATTAAGCGCATCCCACCCGTTTTCCTCTACGGCTCTCAGCCAGACGTCGGAGTCATAGAGACCCTCAAACATCTGATCGTAGGCGGCCTGATCTTCGACGGACGTACCGGGGGGCGCAAAAAACCCGCTCCACGTCGTCAGTTCCATCTCGATCCCCTGCGCCATGAGGGAGGTAGGGGCCGTGACATCGCGCGTGGTCGTGGCAAGGATGCGCACCGTGCCCTGCCCTGCGAGGTCGCGCGCCCGCGCAGCGTCCGTCACCAGAGCGCGCACATCTCCTGAAAGGAGCGCCGCAAAGGCTGGCTGGGGCGCATCAAACTCGACGTAAGAAACGGCAGGATCCGCCGCGCCGGCCCGCGCAAGCGCAAGGCTGGCCGCGATGTGATCTATGCCGAGCGGCTCGGAGCCTCCGCCCAAAGCGAAGCCCTCCACCGTCGAAGCCTCAGCGAGGTCATTCATGTCCTGAATGTCACTGGCCGGATCAACGATTATGGCGATCGCACCGCCGATCGGTGCCGCAACGGGGATGAGATCGGCATAGCTTTGGCTGTAGCGTCCATTGAGCGATCGCAGGACGATCTCTGTGCTGTTGAGCATCAGCGTGTGCTCGAGATCGTTCGCATTTTCAATGAGATAGGCGAGACCCAAGGCTCCGTTTTTTCCCGGGACGTTGAGGAAGGAAACGGCGTCCACACTGCCCGCCTCTATCAGCAAGGCCCCCAAAGCACGCGTTGTGGTGTCCCACCCGCCTCCAGCATCACCGGGGATCAGGAGCGTGACCTCGTCGATAGGGGAGACCCGTGTGCTGTCTGCGGAGACAGCGATCGGGAACGCACAGGCCAAGAGCGCCCAGGCATGCAAGTGACCCATAAGGTGTCCTCCTCAGACAGCGGGTTCGGTGCCGCATATCTAGAGATCGAGGATTGCCTCAGGCTGTCGACAAAATGACAATTCTGTAAGGGAAGGGTCGGACTGCACCCTGCGCTCCGAAAGCGGCGCAGTCAGGCGGGTTTTCCGTCCGGGAAACGGACGCAAACGGTCAGGCCAGGCCCTTCTGAAAAGGAAAGCTCCGCGTCGTGGAGCTCCGCGATGGCGCGCACGAGCGAAAGCCCTAGGCCCGACCCCTCTTCCTGTCGGGTGCTCGTGGCCTGGTAAAACGGCTGCAAGACGCGCTCTTGATCTGCAACAGGGATACCTTGCCCTTGATCGCTGACCGAAAGCTCGGCGCCCGCGCAGTTCAGTCGGATCGTCTGCCCCTCGGGCCCATATCGCAGGGCATTTTGGATGAGGTTGGCGACGAGCTGGAGAAGAAGACTCTCATCTCCGGAGATCCGGGCCGAGCCCTCCAACTCCGCGTCCAGGCGCTGACCCGCATCGGCGACCACCGGCTCGAAGGTTTCGGCCGCGTGTCGGACAACATCGCTCAGGCTCACAAGCTGGAAACGCTCCTTCCCTGCCCCGCTCTCGATCCTTGCTAGCCGCAAAAGCGCGTCAAAGATCTCGGTGATCTGGTCAATCTGCTCAAGATCGGCTTCGAGCGCGTCCGGCGCGACGGGGATATTGCGGTCAGCCAAGGCCTCGAGATTAGTCTCGATCTGCGCGCGGAGCCGCGCGAGCGGCGTGCGTAGGTCATGGGCGATCGCAGACGACTGCACGCGCATCTGCTCCATGGTCTGTTCCAAACGCTCGACGGTCGTGTTGATGCGCACGGCAAGGAGGCTCAGATCATCCTCCCCTTTCAGCATGATGCGGGTGTCGAGCGCACCACGCCCGACGCGAACGAGCCCCTCATTTATCGCCCTGAGCCGCCTCTGCCCCCGCAAGGCAAGGACGACGCCCGCGATGAGCGTCAGCAAAAGGGTTGCAAGGAATGCAAGCTGCATACCGCCGCGCAAGATGTCCTGAAGCTCTTCCTGTCGTTCAAAGTTCTCGCCCACAGCGATGCGCCCCAGCGTGGTCGTGCGCACGAGATACCTGTAATCGGGGCCCTCGCCCTCGGCCAAGTCCAAGGCGACAAAGCCGTCGGCCCAACCAGTCTCAGCCCACCTCACCGAGCGGGGATCCTCCATGCGCGGAAGCGTGCCCGTGGCTTCGACACGCGCGGCCACCTCCTCCATCCGTGCGGTGAGCCGCCCATCGACGGCCTGCAGCATCTCTCGGGAGATCGACCAGTAGGTGCCCCCCCATGCCAAAAGCGAAATCGCGCAGAAAAGGACGAGCAACACCGCCGTCTGCCGCACCGTTGAAAGCTGAAGGAGCCGCCTAACGGGGGACAAAAACATATCCCGACCCGCGCTTGTTGATGATGAGCTTGTCCCCGAACGGCTTCTCGATCTTGCTCCGCAGGCGGCTGATATGGGTTTCCACAACGCCCGTGGTAGGGTCAAAGCTCATGTTCCAGACACGCTCAAGAAGGCCCGTTTTCGTCTGCACCCGACCGTTCGAGCGCAAGAAAACCTCGAGCAGGAGAAACTCCTTTGGGTTCAGTTCGATGATTTGTCCCTGGCGCGCGCAGGTCCGTTTATGGAGATCAATCGTCAGATCACCCGCGCTCAGAACCGAAGAGGGCTCCGCCGACTGCGCCGCGCCACGGCGCGTCATCACGTCAAGGCGGGCCAGGAGCTCAGCAAAGGCGAAAGGCTTGACGAGGTAGTCATCGCCCCCGCCCCTAAGGCCGTCCACACGATCCTCCACCTCGCCAAGGGCGGTCAGAAACAGAGCGGGCGTTTCGATTTTCGCCTCACGCAGGGATTTCAGGACCGACAACCCGTCAAGACCCGGCACCATCCTGTCGAGAATGAGCGCGTCATAGCCCCCTTCCATGGCAGCGATCAGCGCATCGCGCCCGTCCTCAAAGCGATCAACCACGTGGCCTTCTTGGGCGAGCCCGGTTTCGAGCCACGATCCGAGCTTTGGGTCATCTTCGAGTACGAGTAAGCGCATTTGTCTTGTGACGCCTGTCATTTGAGAGTTGCGGGCAGTGTAGAAATGAAACGCGTCCACCAGAAAGTCCAACCTGAGCCGATCCGATCGCGTCGGACGAGCGGAGTGTTCGCCCGCGGCAAATGGCAAAGTTGAGGGGCGCGCGCCAGCCATGGCACAGCGGCTGAGGAAGTAGAGCTGAGGTAGGTCACATGCTCCTGATAGCCGTCGCAACAGCCGCAATTCTCCTGGCCCTTTCGGTGCTGCATCTGGTGTGGGCCCTGCGGGTCTGGTGGCCGATCCGGGATGAGATGCAGCTCGCACGGGCGGTAGCGGGCTTCCCGGGCATCTCGCAGATGCCGCCACCTCTCGCCTGCTTTTTTGTGGCAGGTGCGCTTGGCGTCCTTGCGGTGAGCGCGATGGCCGACGTCTTTGCCCCCGCGCCTCCAATGCTTGCATGGCTCGCCACGGCTGGGGGCGCCCTCGTTTTTCTGGCGCGCGGCGCAGTCGGTTTCACACCCTATTGGGCGCGTGCCACTCCGGAGGAGCCGTTCCGCACGCTTGATCGCCGGTACTACTCGCCGCTCTGCTTGGGTCTCGGCGCATTGCAGGCGCTGCTCGTCTTTAGCGCATAGGCCCGACGCTCGAGTTATGCGTGGCGATCCGCGCGTGCTGCGTCGTGATCCTTCAGGAACGTCCGCAGATCGACCACCGCCTTAGCATCCAAGGACACGTAGACGAAGCCAAGATTGGTGCGTTCGGTCACCAGATCCCCGGGATAAGGAAGATATGACAGCTCCCGCGAGCCGAAGGACGGGGATGCCGTGCCCACTTGCCATTCCGTGGTGAGTTGAACATCCACCAGCTTCAGCGATGGTCCGCCATCCTCGGCCGCCCGTTCGAGGGGGACACCTGCGATTCGCAGATACGCCATCTTGTCCTTTGCGGCGACGAAGCCCTCGATGAACTGCGTCGTGAGGACCTTGAGATCCTCTGCAAGATCGGCGTCGGGAACGTGGGAATGCAGGTGATCCCCATGGGCGTGATTGTGGCCGATGTGACCCCCAACGATATCATGTGGCATTGGACCACCTCCGGCCTTCGAACTCGCCGTGGGGGATCGTCACGGGCTTGTCGATGTGCTTCTTGTGGGCGCCCAGTTTGCCTGCGGCCACCATTGAGCCCAGCACATCCACGATCACGCGGGTTCCCATCAGGGCCGTGATTTCCGAATTGTCGTAGGGCGGCGCCACCTCCACGAGCTCCATCCCGCAGATACCCTCTGCGGCAACCTTGGAGGCCAGCGCGAGCGCCTCGCGCGGCAGGAAGCCGCCGGGCTCGGGCCAGCCGGTGCCGGGCACGAAGCCGCAATCGATGCTGTCGATATCGAAGGACATGTAGACCATGTCGACCCCGTCCCAGGCCATCTCCAGAGCCATTTCCGCAGTCTTATCGACGCCCATCTTCTCCATATCCGACATGGTGATGATGTTGGTCTCGCGCAGGCGGGCCTCCTTCACCGCGCCGCGGGGCACCTGCCAGCCGCCAATGCCGACCTGGACAAGGTTCTTGGCGGGGACGTTCGGCAGGTTCGTGGAATGGAACCAC
>JBCBME010000140.1:0-6511 GCA_039822945.1 Pseudomonadota bacterium | reverse complement strand
TTACGCCGAGATCGACGGAGGTCTCGTCGATGAGCTGAAGCGGCCCATCGTCGTCAACGACGCGCGGTTCTTCTACGCCAACCGCTGCATCATCCCCTACATCAACGAGGGGATGCGGATGGTGACCGAGGGTGTCTCCCCCGCGCTCATCGAGAACGCCGCGCGCCTCGTGGGCATGCCGCTTGGGCCGCTTCAGCTCATCGACGAGACCTCCGTCGATCTCGGCGTAAAGATCGCCAAGGCAACGAAGGAGGCCATGGGTGCGGACTATGACGACGCCGTCGATGAGATCCTGTTCTGGATGTATGACGCGGGCCGGCTGGGCAAAAAGGCCAATGCGGGCTTTTACGAATACGATGAGAAGGGCAAGCGGACGGGCCTCTGGGCCGGCCTCGCGGACAAGTTCCCCGTGGCCGACGAGCAGCCTGACCTCACCCTAGTCCAGCATCGCCTGCTCATGATGCAGGCGCTAGAGGCCGTGCGCGCGCTCGAGGAAAACGTGCTCATGGATATTCGCGAGGGCGATGTGGGCGCGATCCTCGGCTGGGGCTTTGCGCCGTGGTCGGGCGGGCCCATCAGCTGGCTCGACATGATCGGCGCGCCCTACGCCGTGGAGCGTACGGGCGAGCTGACGGAGCGTTTCGGGCCCCGCTTCGCCACGCCCGAGCTGCTCAAGGAGATCGCGGAGAAGAACTCCACCTTCTACAAGCGGTTCCAGCCCGAGCCGATTGCCGCGGAATAACCACAAAGCGGGCGGGGCCGTCACGGCCCTGCCCTACCCCTGCCGCCATCGCCTGCGATTTACGTTTCTGAAAGCTCTCCGTGAGAGACGGGGAGAGGTGAGAAACGAGTGGGCGCGGTCATGCCTTTTCTGTACATCTACAGCCCCGACGATTTTGTCGAAGGCCTCCCCGCTGAGTCGGGCGCGAAGGCGGCGGGCTCGGGCACGTTTTCGCTGACGCTCAAGCCCGGCGCGACGCCCACGCTTGTCGAGATCACGGATAACGACAACATCTTTGACGAGGTCGATGGCACGCAATCCATCACCAACGACGTCACCATCGATGGCGAGGATTACAGCGCCAACACCACCGTCAACACGGCCTATGACCTGATCAATACGGGCACGGGCCACAAGGTGACCTCCCTTCATTTCGGCGGAAACGGCTACCAGCAGGGCGCGGTGGACGGGCTTGTCTCCACCGTCGAGTTCGAGCCCGGCCAAACCTACACGTTCAATACCGAGCGGACCTCGCACCGCCAGGACAACGATTACGACGATTACTATGCCTGCTTTGCCTCCGGCACGCTGATCGAGACGCAGACAGGCGGGAAGCCGGTGGAGACGCTCCGCGTCGGCGATCTGGTGCGCTGCGAAAGCGGGTTTCAACCGCTGCAGATGGCGCTGTCGCGCAGGCTTTCTGCGGATGAGCTTGCCGCGCGGCCGAAGCTGCGGCCGATCCGGATTGAGGCGGGGGCCTTGGGATCGGGCCTTCCCCGGCGGGATCTGCGTGTCTCGCCCCAGCACCGGATGCTCGTCCGCTCAGCCATCGTGGCCCGTGTGAGCGCGGTCCCCGAAGCGCTGTTGGCCGCAAAGAAACTCCTCCTCATGCCGGGTATTTCCGTCGACGAGGGCGCGCGGGAGGTGACCTATCACCACCTCGTCTTTGCCGATCACGAGGTGATCTATGCCGAGGGCGCACCAACGGAGAGCTTTTATCCCGGCCCCGGGGCGCTGGCCGCGCTCGCGCCCGAGGCGCAGGCCGAATTCAGCGCGCTCTTTCCGGAGGCTGTGGCTGCAGCGCCCCCGGCGGCTGCCCGTCACATTCCGGCGGGGCGCGATCAAAAGGCCATCGCGCGGCGTCACGCGAAGAACCGTAAGCCTTTGCTTTCAGGCGGTTAAATTTGGGAATCTTGGGAAAAAAGCACGGGGCTGGAGATCACTCTCCAACCCCGCACCTGTACTGACAAACCGGGTAAGCGAGATACCCGCCGCTGTGTGGTTGGGGTGAGCACGGCGAGACCTCGTGGTGGTGGTGTGGCCTGTCAGAACTCGTATGTCGCCGAGGCCAGCGCGTCTTGCGCGCGCAAATCGTCGGCGACCATCTTAGCCTGGTGCCGCTCGAGCGGGGTGTAGCCCACATCACCGAAAAGGTGGTCAAGCATGGTGCCTTGACCCTGAGAGTGGAGAAGCGCGCCGTCGCCCGCGTAGATCACTTCGTCTTCCTCGAAGTGCAGCACCACCACGAGATGGGGTGCGCGCGGGGCCACGCGTGTGATGCCCTTCCAGCCTTCGAGCACGTCCACGGGGACGAGTGCGAAGGGATCCCCGGTGAGGATCTCAGCCATGTCGCTCTCCACGACGACGAGCTGGGCGGGGAGCATCCAGATCTTTTCCGAGTTACCGAGAACGCCTGCCGGCACCATCAAGGGTGCGGCATGTTCCGGGCAGGTCTTGTGGTCGGGCCAGTTGATCGCGTGCTCGATCGCCGTGATGCGCTGGAAGCCGTGATCAAAGGTGAGGACCTCTTCGCCGGCCACGAGCTGCTGCACCGGGCGCCAGCCGAAGCGGGTGGCAACGCGGGTTGAATGCAAAAGACCCGAGCGGCGCATGATACCGCAGGCCTCGGCCATCTCAGACCCGTCCTCGAACAGGTGTTCCGTGATCGTATCAAACATGTGTTCATCCCCATGACCATGTCGTTTCGGCAGCGTGGCGGCGGACTGGCAGGTCGCGGTCTCCACATGCTTAACGTGCCCGTGGGGGGCGGCGCAGATTGGGGCAGTGGAAGGCGAGATTTGGGCAAATTCATGAAAACTCGCGCCAAAATTGCGGCTTCCATGGGATTGTTTCCATTTTGGTAACCAATTCAGCCGTCGATGCGGTAGCCGAAGCGGGCGATGTCTTCGGCGCAGAGCTCGGCGATGAGCTCCGAATCGCGCGCGCCGTAGGCCTCGCGGTAGTCGCGCGGCCGCTCGGAGCGGTTCTCATGGGGCATGGCGAGGGGGATGCCGAGGGCGGCCTCCAGCGCGGGCAGGTCTTCGCCCAGGTGCTCGAGGCGGATGAAATGCGTGGCACGCTCGGTGCCTGCGGCGTCGGTGACGTAGCTGGCATAGGGGTGCGCGCGTAGGCTCGCGCGGGTGTGGGGGTGGTCTAGGAAGTCCGCGAAGGAGAGCGTTTTGGCGAGCCCCACGGCGCGGTGATCAAAGCTTTGCCCGCGCAGCCAGTGGTAGTAGCTCACGGCGCGGTCCCAGGGGTTGCGCACAAGGGTAAAGATGGTGAGCCCGTCGAGATCGTGGGGCCCGAGCCAGCCGTCGAGATCGGCAAGTGTGGCGTGTTTCCAGAGCCGTCCGCGGGCGGGAAGACCCTTCAGGCGGCCCTTGCGGCGGCGGGCCTTTGGCGTGTCGCCTGCCATAATGTCGCCCGCTTTGGCGCGGGCTTCGAGGGCCAGCGCGAGCGACGTGCCGCCCGTTTTGGGGATGTGGATGAAGAGGTAGCCGCGCTCGGGCGAGTAGATCACGCGCGGTCTCCGCGCCAAGCGAGCGCTGCGCCGGATGCCAGGATCACCGCGACCCCTGCCATGCCGAGCCCGTTCATCCCGTGGCCCCAGAGGACAAAGCCCACAGCGGCGGCCACGATGAGCACGGTGTATTCGAACGCCCCCACAAAGGCCGGTGCCGCAAGCTGGTAGGCGCGCGTCAGGAGCGCCACCGCAGAGAGCGCCACCACCGCCTGCAGGAGGCAGAGCCCCACCACGTGCCAGGGCATCGGCGCCCAGCCGCGCGAAATGTAGTCGGTGCTGGCCGGGTCGAGCGCCAAGAGCGCCAGCGCCGCGCCACCGCCCAGTATGGCGAGGTAGACCCCGACGAGCGTCCAGACATTCTCATCGCGCGTCCATGTGCGCGTGACCTTGCCCGCCATCCCGTAGAAAAACCCTGCCGCCAGCGGAAAGATGGCCAGCCAGCCGAGGCTCTGGGGATCGGGCTGGACCACCATGAGGCAGCCCGCAAAGCCCGCGAGGATGAGCGCGGCGGTGCCCCCATCGACACGTGCCCCGCCGAGGCGCGAGACCAGCATGATCCAGAGCGGCGCAGTGAAGACCCCGGCCAGCGCCTGCGCCACGGGCAGGACGCCAAGGCAGGCGAAGTAGCAACCCATCCCCACCGCAAGAAGGAGCGAGCGACCGATCACGCCCCAAGGGCGCACGGGGCGGAGCCGCACCCCGGCCCAGGCCAGCACGAACGGCAAAAGCATAAGCGCCATCGCAGAGCGCACCGCGTGAAACTGCGCGAGCCCGATATGGCGCGCGACCTCCGGCATGACGTTATCGGCCGCCCCGATGATCCCCATGCCGATGACGGCGAGGCCCGCGGCCTTCAGCGCCGGGCGTGCCACGGAGGCGGGTGGAGGAGTATCAAGAACAGCCATCGCCCCTTCCCTTGCCTCTTTGCAAATGCCCGCGCGCGCACCATAACGACGCACCAAACGGGAGGAAACGACATGGGCTGGATGGCTGACGAAACGGGGCTGGAAAAACGCGCGGCGAATTTCGTGCCGCTCACGCCGCTCTCCCATCTGCGCCGGGCGCGCGAGGTCTTTCCGAAGCGGACAGCGCTCATCTACGGCGCCATGGAGCTGAGCTATGCCGACTATTACGACCGCATCACGCGGGTGGCCTCGGCACTGGTGAGGCGTGGCGTGGCCCCGGGCGACGTGGTGGCCACGATCCTGCCCAACATCCCCGCCCAGGTGGAGGCGCATTTCGCCGTGCCCGCGACGGGGGCGATCCTTAACACGATCAACATCCGTCTCGATGTGAGCACGGTGGCCTATATCTTTGACCACGGCGAGGCGAAGATTGCCCTCGTGGACACGCAGTTCATGCCCTTGGCGGAGGCGGCACTCGAGGCCTGTGAGGGTGCGGGCCCCACTATCATCGAGGTGCCGGATGCTGAGGCCGGTTACCCCGCCACGGGGCGCTACCCCACCTATGAAGACCTGCTCGCCGAGGGAGACAGCGATTTCGCGTGGATCATGCCCAGCGATGAGTGGGAGAGCCTCGCGCTCAACTACACTTCCGGCACGACCGGCCGGCCCAAGGGGGTCGTCTATCACCACCGCGGCGCTTACCTGATGACAATGGGGACGGTGATTTCGTGGCGCATGACGCTGCACCCCAAATACCTCGCCATCGTGCCGCTCTTTCACTGCAACGGATGGAACCATTCCTGGCTGATGCCCGTCCTCGGGGGGACGGTGGTCTGCTGCCGGGATGTGACGCCCACCGCCGTGTACGACGCGATCGCCGATCACGGTGTCACGCATTTCGGCGGCGCGCCCATCGTGCTCAACATGATCGTCAACGCGCCGGACGAGGCGCGGCGCCCGTTTGAGCACATTGTCGAGGTCTTTACCGCCGGCGCCCCGCCCGCCGCGGCCACGCTCGCGGCCATCGAGGAGCTCGGCTTCAACGTCACGCAGGTCTACGGCCTCACCGAGACCTACGGCCACGTCACCGAATGCGTGTGGGACGCCGATTGGGACAGCCTCCCCCAGGCGGAGAAGGCAGCGATCAAGGCGCAGCAGGGTGTCTCCTTCCCCATGATGGAGGGGCTCGAGGTGGTGAGCTCGGACATGACGCCCATCCCGCAGGATGCCGCCGCCACGGGAGAGATCGTGATGCGCGGCAACTCCGTGATGAAGGGCTATCTGAAGAACCCAGAGGCCACCGAGGAGGCCTTTGCCGGGGGCTATTTCCATTCCGGCGACATCGCGCTCCGCCATACCAACGGCTACGTCCAGATCGCGGACCGCGCCAAGGACATCATCATCTCGGGCGGCGAAAACGTCTCCTCGGTCGAGGTGGAGGGCGTGCTCATGCACCATCCAAACGTGTCGCTTTGCGCCGTGGTGGCCAAGCCCGATGAGAAGTGGGGCGAGGTGCCGTGCGCCTTTGTGGAGTTGAAGGAGGGCAAGGAGGCCAGCGCCGAGGAGCTTATCTCCTTCGCGCGGGAGCGGCTGGCCGGGTTCAAGACACCCAAACGGGTGGAGTTCATGGAGCTGCCCAAGACCTCCACCGGCAAGATCCAGAAGTTTGAGCTGCGCAAGGTGGCAGCTGATCTGGGCTGACCCCCTCGGTGGAATTGCCCGGGCCCTGATTTTCGAGTAAACTTTCCAAAAATCAGGCAGAGCAGCCACCCACATGACGGCCTTGAAGGATTACGCCCGGCTGGAGACCTCCGGCCTATGGCGCTCTGGCGCAGATGCGCAGCGGCGCAATGTGGGCGTGGCGTTCGGGGATGCGACGCTGGTGATCTCGGACGCGTCCGGGCGCCCGCTCACCCATTGGTCGCTTGCAGCCATCGCGCGCCTCAACCCCAAGGACAGGCCCGCGCTCTTTGCCCCAGACGACAGCGACGAGACAGAGACGCTCGAGATCGACGACGAGGATATGATCGCGGCCATCGGCAAGGTGCAGAAGGCCATCGCGCGGGCGCGACCGAAGAGCGG